>NZ_JBELQE010000031.1:0-43361 GCF_040270385.1 Methylorubrum podarium
GGGCCGGCTACGTCCGGGTCGGGGGCCCGGGCTTTGGGCCGGGGCGCCTTGGGGTGCTAAACCCTGAAGCCGCGGCGGCGGCCGCCGGCGCTTGAGGCCGGTAAAACACCCGTCCCATCCCCGAAGGGCGATCGGACGGGCGCAAGGAAGAAAGGGGCTTGCGCGAGGCCGCTGAACCGTCCTAGCCTCTCCTCATCGGCGCTGCGGCGCCGCCCTGAGACAAGGAGGTCGGCCATGAGACATCACGGCATCACCGGCTCCCCCGCGCGTACCGCCGACGCGGATCAGGACACGCCACCCAACCAGGATCGGCAGGGATAGTGGCTCCCTGAACGCTGCGGAAGGTCGAGTTCCCCCGCCGGTCCGAGGACGGGGCTGCAGCTCCCACCGCGCGCGAGAGTGTGGACCCTGCGAAAGCCCGTCGGCGCGAGCCGGCGGGTTTTTCTTTGGCGATCCCATCCCTTGCGGACCGCGCATCGAAACCCGTCCCCGTCACGCGCGGTTGGCTGATGAAGCCTGGACCAGACTCGGAGACCGACGTGCCGCGCTACTTCTTCGACACGCATGATGGCGCCTTCCATCGTGACGAAGACGGGACGGAATGCGCCGACCTGGATGCGGTCCGCCGGGAGGCGATGATCTTCCTGCCGGAAATCGCGCGCTGGGAGATCCCCAAGGACGGCAACCAGCGCGCCTTCACCGTCCTGGTCCGCGATGAGAGCGGTGCCATCGTCTATACCGGCACGCTGACCTATGCGGGACTGACCCTGAACAACGAGGCGACGTAGCCTCGGCCGTCCTCGGCGTCCCAGCGGCGCGAGGCTTGCACCACCGGTCCCCGCCCCGCTTCGGAGACCGGCGCCCGGATGCCTCTCTTCCATTTCGCGCTGTGCCGGAACGGCCGGACCATCGGACCGACGGAGACGCGCGACTGCCCCGATTGCGGCATGGCCTTCCGCGCCGCCCGCGAGATGATCCGGGTCCTGCGCGAGGCCGACGCCCTGCCGGAGGGCGACCGCGAGCACACCCTGCGGGTCAGCTACGTCGATCACTCGACGCTGTTCGACCTGCCGTTGAACCTGAGGATCTGAGGCCGATCCCGCTCGATCGGCTCACCCCTTCCAGTTCTTCAGCGCGGCGAAGGGGCTGCCGGAGACATCCGGGGGCGGGGGGTTGAGCACCGGCTCGACCTGGGCGATCGCGTCCTCCCGCGAATGCGCGCTCCCGTTCGGCAGCTTGCCGCCGGCGGCGTCGCGGTGGCCGCCGCCGCGGAAGGCGCGGGCGCCGTCCAGGGCCGTGCCGTCGATGGAGCGGAACGAGAGCGTGCCCGCCCGCTGCACGTTGACGACCCGCTTGGCCCGGCCGGCCTCCATCACCTGGTCGGAGACCCGCTGGAAGGTGCCGGAATCGAGGCCGAAGGAGAGCAGCGTGCCGTCCGAGAGGGGGTGGAACAGCGCGTCCGAGCGGGCGAGCGCGCGGGCGAGCCGCTGGCGCGCGGTGAGCGTCGGGTCGTCGCCCGCTTCCCCCGCCAGCAGCCCATCGACGAGGCCGGCGCGGAGTTCGCCCGAGCGGCGCTCCAGCTCGGCCGGGGTGGCGCCCGCCCGCAGCCGGCCGGCCGCCGCCATCAGCAGGTCGGAGACGAAGCGGTCGTGCCACGGATGGCCCGCCGGCACCAGGGTCGAGACGCTGTCCCAGAACAGCTCGTCCAGCGCGAGTCCGCCGGCGAAGCCCGGCTCGCCCTTCTTCCACAGATCGAGCGCCTCGACCGATTCGATCAGCGCCGCGAGGTCGGCGGCCTGCGTCTCCGGCAGGATCTTGTCGGGAGCGTAGAGGGCGCGCTGGTCGTGCGCCATCCGCGTGGCGCAATGCGCCTCGTCGATGAGCACGAACACTTCCGGATCGCCCAAATCCGCCCGCAGCAGCCCCGCGCGCTCGGGATCGGGGCCGATCTCGAGGTTCTGGCGCTTCAGCTGGTCGATCGAGGAGGCGTGGTGGTCGAGCACCACGAGGCGGTGGTGCGCCCCCTCCGCCCGGCCGCGGTTCATCGCGGCGAAGCGGCGCAGGAAGGCGACCGTCGGCTCCTCCAGCCCGAGATCGGTCATCAGCAGCGTCTCGGCGGTGCTCGCGCCGCGCAGGCGCTTCAGCTCGTCCTCCACCACCGGGCCGACATCGGAATAGCGGGCGACATGCACCACCCGGGACACGTCGGCGAAGGCGGCGGCCACCGTCGTGGCACCGTAGCCGTCGAGGTCGTGGTGGGAGACCTGCGTGACGATCATCGGCAGAAATCTCGGCTTAAGGCTGGACAGGAGGCTCGCGGGACGCGAGACGGCGAGCGCCGCCGGCGCGGCGTGCGCGGTCCGAGCCTCTTACGCCGGCCGGCCCCGAAAGGTCCACGGGCCTTCGGCGGCTCCGGCGCCGAGCGGGCGCCACCTCGGGGCGCGCCGCCTCGGCCGGACGGCCGGCGCCGATATCCGGCGATGGCCGGGCCGATCCGGCAACCTTAACGCCCGGTTCAGGCGTTGAGATCCTATCTGCGACCGTTCTTCACTTCGAGAACCGGCGAGGGCATGACGCAACCGACCGACCTTCCGACCCGCGCCGCGCGGCGGATCGACCCTTGTCCCGATTCCGGTCCCGACGCGTCGCTCGGCCCCTGCCTCGACCGGCGGCGGCTGATCGGCGGGGTCGCGGCCGGCGCCGCCCTGGCCCTGCTGCCGGGCCGGGCGGCGGCCCAGGCCGCGCCGCCGGCCCTGCCCGCGCCGGGCTCGCCCTTCTCGGAGGCCACCGTGCCCGACCTCGCCCGGGCGCTCGGCAACCGGCCCTTCGCGGCCCAGGCCACCAACGACGTGCCCGACGCCCTCAAGAACCTGCCGCGGGAGGCCTACGAGGCGATCCGCCTGCGCCCCGAGGCGCTGCTCTGGGGCGGCGAGCCGCACGGCTTCGCCGTCGAGCCGCTGCTGCGCGGATTCTACTACACCGACCGGGTCGCCCTGTTCCTCGTCGAGGACGGCGTGGTCCGCCCGGTCACCTACGAGCGCGGGCGCTACGAGCCGGGATCGGACGCCGGCGCGGCGGCGCTGCCGGAAACCGAGCCGGGCTTTTCCGGCCTGCGCATCCGCGCGCGCTTCGGCGAGCGGCACCAGGATTTCGCGGTGTTTCAGGGCGCCTGCTTCTACCGGCTGGTGGGGCGGGGCCAGGAATTCGGCGTCAACGGGCGCGCCCTGATGCTGCGCCCGGCCGACCCCCGCGGCGAGGAATTCCCCCGCTGGCGCGCGCTGTTCGTGGAGCGCCCGAAGACGCCCGACGGGCCGCTCGTGATCCACGCCCTGATCGATTCCGACTCCCTCGCCGCGGCCCTGCGCCTGGAACTGCGCCCCGGCGAGACCTCCACCGCCGCGGTCACCGCCACCCTGGTCACCCGCAAGGCGGTCGAGCATCTCGGCCTCGGCGGCATGCAGGCGCCGTTCCTGTTCGGCCCGCACGACCGGCGCGGCTCGGACGACGCCCGCGCCGCGGTCTACGCCGCGGGCGGCCTGCAGATCCGCAACGGCGGCGGCGAGGCGATCTGGCGCCCGGTGCGCAACCCGGAGACGCTGCAGATCTCGGGCTTCCTCGACAACGGTCCGCAGGGCTTCGGCCTGACGCAGCGGGACCGGGCCCCCGCGACCTTCGAGGACGATGTCCACCACTGGGAGCGCGGCCCCTCGCTGTGGGTCGAGCCGGGCGAACGGGTGGGCGAACCTGGGGGCGAAGCCCTGTGGGGGGAGGGCGCCGTGACCCTCCTCGAGATCCCGAGCGATGCGGAGATCAACGAGAACGTCATCGCCTATTGGCGGCCGAAGGCGGCCCTGCCCGCGGGCCAGGAGGTCCGTGTCGGCTACCGGCAGAGCTGGGGCGGCGAGCCGCCGGTCGCTCCGCTCGCGCGGGTCACGAGCACCCGCAGCGGCCGCGGCGGCGCCACGCCCCGGCGCCTGTTCCTCGTCGACTTCACCGGCGACGTCCTGTTCACCCCGGAGGGCGCGATGGTGCCCCTCGACACGGTCCTGATCGCCGGCCCCGGCCGGATCGTCGAGGGCGCGACCCGCTGGATCCCGCACCCGGAGACCCGCACCGTCCGCGTCGCCTTCGAGCTGGATCCGGGCAGCGAGCGGGCCTGCGAACTGCGCCTTGCCCTCAAGACCGAAGGGCGGCAGGTCACGGAAACGTGGCTGTACCGCTGGACGCCGTGACTTTTGCCGGAGCGACGATGCCCGACCCCGCCGACAGCGTCTCGACCGTGATGGACCGCCCGGCTCCGGCCGGCGACCGGACCGAGGCACCCTCCGGGGCCGCCGCCCTCCCGGCGTCCTTGCCGGCGTCCTCGCCGACGTCCTTGCCGGCGTCGATGCCGCCGCGGGCGCCGCTGGCGATGCCGGTGCAGGACCTGCGCGACCGGCCGGCGGCGCGTCGCGACGGCGGCGGCGGGCCGTTCCTGGCGCGCCTGTTCGTGTTCGGGGGGGCGGCGGCGCTCACCGCCTACGGCGCGTGGCAGATGTACGAGGTGATCTCGGTCTCCGGCGGCGCCACCTGGCTGCAGTGGGTGCTGCTGGTGCTGTTCGTGCTGAACTTTTCCTGGATCGCCCTGGCCTTCACCGCCGCGCTCCTCGGCTTCGCGGCGCTGCTGCGGCGGGACAGGCCGGCGCCGCTCCCGGCGCACCTCGCCACCCGCACCGCCATCGTCATGCCGGTCTACAACGAGGGCAGCGCCCGGGTCTTCGCCGGGCTGCAGGCGATGCACGAGGCGGTCGACGCGACCGGCCTCGGGCGCTATTTCGACTGGTTCGTCCTGTCCGACTCGACCCAGGCCGACGCCTGGGTCGCCGAGGAGCGCGCCTTCCTCGCGCTGCGCGCGGAACTCGGGCCCGAGGCGCGCCTCTACTACCGCCACCGGGAGAAGAACCATCACCGCAAGGCCGGCAACATCGCCGACTTCGTCACCGGCTGGGGCGGGTCCTACGACCACATGCTGGTGCTCGACGCCGACAGCCTGCTCACCGGCGACTGCATCGTGCGGCTCGCCGCCGCGATGGAGGCCGACCCGCAGGCCGGCATCATCCAGAGCCTGCCGCTGATCATCAACCGCAACACGCTGTTCGCCCGGCTCCAGCAATTCGCCGCGCGCATCTACGGTCCCGTCATCGCCACCGGGCTCTCGGTCTGGTCGGGCCGCGACGGCAATTACTGGGGCCACAACGCGATCATCCGGATGGAGGCCTTCGCCGAGGCCGCGGGCCTGCCGGACCTCAAGGGCCGCCCGCCCTTCGGCGGCCACATCCTCAGCCACGATTTCGTCGAGGCGGCGCTGATCCGCCGCGCGGGCTGGGGCGTGACCATGCTGCCGCGGCTGGAGGGCTCCTACGAGGAGAGCCCGCCCTCGCTGATCGATCTCGCCGTGCGCGACCGGCGCTGGGCGCAGGGCAACCTCCAGCACGCCCGCGTCATCGGCGCGGCCGGCCTCGCGCCCGCCTCGCGCCAGCACTTCGCCACGGGCATCGCCGGCTACGTCGCCTCGCCGCTCTGGCTCGCCCAGCTCGTGATCGGCATCGTCATCGTGCTGCAGACCGCCTGGGTGCGTCCGGAATATTTTTCGGCCGAGTTCGGCCTCTACCCGGTCTGGCCGCGCTTCGACCCGGTGCGCGCGCTCCAGCTCTTCGCGCTCACCATGGGCATCCTGCTCGCCCCGAAATTCTTAGGGTTGATCCTGGCGCTCCTGGACGGCGGGACCCGGCGGGCGAGCGGCGGCGCGGGGCGGCTGACCCTGTCCTTCCTGATCGAGATCCTGCTCTCGGCGCTGATCGCGCCGATCGCGATGCTGATCCAGTCGGGCTCGGTGTTCCAGATCCTGGCCGGGCGCGACACCGGCTGGAACCCGCAGCGCCGCGACGACGGCTCGATCCCCTTCGCGGACATCGTGCGCCGCCACCGCTGGCACACCGGCCTCGGCGTGGTCACGGGCGTGGCGGCGTTCGCCATCGCCACCTCCCTGTTCCTATGGATGTCGCCGACGATCCTCGGCCTCGTCCTGGCGATCCCGCTCTCCTGGGCGAGCGGCCAGCTGGCGCTCGGCCTCGCCCTGAAGGCCCGCGGCCTGCTGGTGACGCCGGAGGAGCAGGCCCCGCCGGCCATCGCGCTGCGCGCCGGCGAGCTCGCCCGCCGCAACGCGGCCCGCGGCTTCGACGACGCGGACGCGCTCGCCGCCCTCCACGCCGACGCGTCCCTCGCCCGCGCCCACGCCGCGATGCTGCCCGAGAGCCGTCCCCGGCCGCGCGGAACCATCGACGCGGACCACACGCTCGCCCGCGCCAAGATCGTGGAGGCGGAGACCGTGGCCGAGGCGCAGGCCTGGCTCACCCCGAAGGAGCGCTTCGCCCTGCTCCACGACCGCGCCGGGCTCGACCAGCTCACCCGCCTGGCGCCGGCCTGAGCCCCGATCCCCGTCCCGACCGTTGACGCTGATCCCCGCACGGCCATAGACAGACAGCGACCGCAGGGCCGCGCGACCGCGCGGCTCTGAACGGCTCAGGAAGGGTGGCCGAGTGGTTTAAGGCAGCGGTCTTGAAAACCGCCGTGGGGGCAACTCCACCGTGGGTTCGAATCCCACCCCTTCCGCCAGATTCTTGATCTGCATGGCCATGCGTGGTTTTCCGGGTTGTCGAACCCGTTGATTCATCGCCATATTCCCAGCTGACGTGGTCGCGCAGCGAAAGACAAAAGCCAGCATTGGCGAAAAATCTTTTATTTCCGACAACTGTTGAAATGACGCGCCAGTCCATCAACTGATGGGCTGGCGCGCAGTCAAGTTTTCAGCCGAGCCAAGAGATGTGCGCGTATAATCGCTCGGCGCTTAAGCGCAGCCGTCTCTCGCGGCTGCTCCAAAGCGGACGCTGCAGCAGCTCAGCTTTCGGGTCTCAGTGGCGCCATAAGCAGACTTCAACGCACCGCCAGGAACCGGACATTCAATGGCAGGTAGGCTACCTTTTGGTGTCCGCGCAGAATTGAACGGGGTTACGCAGGCAAATATCCACTTTCTGTGAGTTGACCGGCATCGAGCGGGTTTCGGTCAACGGCGAAGTGGCTGCGGCGAGCTGCCGCCTATCGGTATGCCGCTGCCTGCAGCTCGAACAGTTCGGCGTAGCGACCGGCGTTGCAGACGAGCTCCTCGTGCGTACCGGCTTCCTGCACCTGGCCGCTCCCGAGCACGACGATGCGGTCGGCGCGGCGAACGCTCGAGAAGCGATGCGAGATGAGGAGCGCGGTGCGCCCGAGCGCGAGAGCGCGGAGGCGGGCGAACACTTCTGCCTCGGCGCGGGCGTCGAGCGCCGCAGTCGGCTCGTCCATGACCAGCACCTCGGACTCGCGCATGTAGGCGCGGGCGATTGCGAGCTTCTGCCATTCGCCCCCGGACAGGTCGACCCCGTCCTCGAAGCGCCGCCCCAGCCGCTGGCCGTAGCCCGCGGGCAGCCGCGCCACCACGGTGTCGGCAAGCGCCCGCCCCGCCGCGCCCTCGATGCGGGCCGTATCCGTCCGCGCCGCGATGCGCCCGACCGCGATGTTCTCGCTCGCCGTGAGATCGAAGCGGACGAAATCCTGGAAGATCACGCCGATGCGCGTGCGCAAGACGTTGGGGTCGAAGTCACGCAGGTCTCGCCCGTCGAGCAGGATGCGCCCCTCGGTCGGGTCGTAGAGCCGCGCCAGAAGCTTGACGATCGTGGTCTTGCCGCTGCCATTCTCGCCCACCAGCGCCAAGACCTCGCCGGCTCGAATCGTGAGCGAGAGATCGCGCACCGCCCAGCGCTCGGCACCGGGATAGCGGTAGCCCACCGCCTCGAACACGAAGCCGTCGCGGATCGGCGTCGGGAACGGGGCGGGATGCTCTGGCGTGCTGAGCCGAGGCGCGAGTGCGAGGAACCCGAACAGGTCGTCGAGGTACTGCGCTTGGCCCGAGAGCTGGGACAGGCCCAGAAGCAAGCCTTCGACGAGGCCGCGGAGGCGCAGGAAGGCACCGCTTAGGAAGGTGAGGTCGCCGAGGGTGAGCGTGCCGGTGGCCGTCCGCAGCGCGATCACGAGGTAGGCGAGGTAGTAGGCAAGCGTGCCGAGGCTCGCGAACAGCCCGCCCGCGACGGCCCGGCGCCGCGCGAGATGGGTGTTCTCGCGCAGCGCCCGGTGGGCGAGCAGACGAAAGCGCTCGGCGAGGTAGCCACTGAGGCCGAAGAGCTTGATTTCCTTGGCGCTCTCGGCCCCAACCCCGAGCTGGCGCATGTAGTCGCCCTCGCGCCGGTCCGGCGAGCGCTGGTAGGCGAGGCGGTAGCCCTGGCGGTTGAAGTGGAGTTCGTTGAGGAAGGCCGGGATCAGAGCGAGCACGAGCAGGGCGACGAGCCAGGGCAGGAATGCAACCACGGCCAGAGCCAGAGACAGGGCCGTGAGCCCATCCTGAAGTTGGCCGAGCAGCTGGCCCATCGGGTTGGCGCGCCACGCGACCTGACGCCGGGCACGCTCCAGCCCGTCCTGCACGGCGGGGTCCTCGAACTGGGCGAGATCGAGGGTTGCGGCGTGTGCCATCAGACGGAGCGTGGTGGCGTTGCCGGTCATCTCGGCTAGCACAGCGTCGACGAGGCTTGTCGCGCGCCCGAGCAGGTCGGAGGCGAGCGCCAACGCGAGTTCAGCCCCGATCAGCAGGCCGACCCGACGCAGGAGCGGAGTGGCGAGCCAGTCCGACACGCTCGCCGGCGGGGCGGCACCGACTTGCCCGGCCACAACCGTGTCGACGACGAGTTTGGCGACATAGAGCATCAGGGCAGGGATTGCCGCGCGGGCAAGGCGCAAACCGATACTAGCGAGCGTCAGGCTGCGGTTCGTCGCCCAGGCGAGGCGGAACAGGGCCGGGAGGTGCCGGAACGGACCGATCCGTGCCGCGGCTGCCCTGCGTAGCCGGGCGGTGGCTGATGGAAACAAACGCACTGCGCGCCGCACGGGCGTTCCCTGCTATGTCGAAAGTCAACGAACACATCTTGTACGGGATTGCCATGCGTTCCGGGGCGGTGATGGCACGCGACACGACGGCGCCCGCGATCCGGCGGCTGCCCGCCCTCGATGGCGTCTACTGTGGACGTGTGGGTCGGTCTTCGTGGCCTCACCGAGCCGACATCGACGCTGCGGCATCAGGCTCTGCGCGCCACCTCGAACCAAGTCGGCCGCGCATCTGTTGGCGCACCATCATCGGCAGATTCACCTGTAAGCTCTGACCGTGTCTGCAACCCGGATCTCCTCGCCCGAACTGCCCGAGCTGCCATTCGAGGCGTTCACGAAGCACGACCCCTCGCCCGATTCCCAGTTCTACAGGGAGCCGCGCTTCGTCACGCATATCGATGAGGCAGCCATCGCCGCGGTGACGCGCCTATACGGCGAACTCCTTCCCGCGGGCGGCATCATCCTCGACATGATGTCGAGTTGGGTCAGCCACCTTCCCCCGGAGAAAACCTTCGCGGCGGTGATCGGCCATGGCCTGAACCGGCGCGAACTCGACGCCAACTCACGGCTGACGCGACGCTTCGTGCAGGATCTGAATGCCGACCCGCACCTCCCCATCGAGAGTGCAAGCGTCGACGCGGCGCTGATCTGCGTGTCGGTGCAGTACCTCCAGCAGCCGGTGACGGTGCTGTCCGAGGTTGCGCGCGTGCTCCGCCCAGGATCGCCGGTCATCGTCAGCTTCTCGAACCGCTGTTTCCCAACCAAGGCCGTCGCGATCTGGACCGCTCTCGATGCGATGGGGCACGCGCAGCTCGTCGATCTGTATCTGCGACGCGCAGGCTTTGCGCGAACCGAAACACGGGTCCTGATCCCGAATGGTGGCCCGAGCGATCCGATGACGGCTGCGGTCGGCTGGCTCGCACCGGAATGACGGGCCATTCGGCTCGGGAGCGGTCAAACACGCATCACGCCATCGTAACCGGAGGTTCGCCTATCCGTCACCGCAGCAGCTCGGAACAGCTGCGTCCAGCCTTGGTTTCCCACCCCTACGGCTCCTGGCACCCCGAGGTTATCGTGCGTGACCGCATGCCCATGTCGCGCCGATTTGTCATTCAGTCCGGAGGTGTCGCTGCCGCCAGCATCATGTTCGGGATCGAAGGAGCCGCAGGGGTGGAGACGAACTCCAGCAAACCCACCGACGCTCCGACGGGCCGTCGAACGAAGAGCCTCGATACCGAATACTTCAAGGGCATGTATGCCACCGAGGCCGATCCCTGGCGCTTTGCCACGAGCCCGTACGAGCGGGACAAGTACGCGGCGACGCTCGCGGCCCTGCCGCGACCCCACTACACGTCCGCCCTCGAAATCGGCTGCTCGATCGGGGTGTTCACCCACCAGCTCTGCCCCCGCTGTGACGCGCTGCTCGGGCTCGATGTGGTGCCGTCCGTGTTGGACGCCGCACGGGAACGGTGCGCCGATTGCCCGAACGCACAGTTTCAACTGGCTGCGGTCCCAGGCACTTGGCCGGAAGGGCAGTTCGATCTGATCCTGATCTCCGAGGTGGCGTACTATCTCGATCGCGCCGATCTCGCGCGCCTCGTGACACGTGTCAGACGTGCGATCCTGCCCGAGGCCGATATCGTGCTGGTTCACTGGCTCGGCGTCACCCACTACCCGCTCTCCGGCGACGATGCCGCCGAGGGCTTCATCGAAGGCGCACGTGATTTCGCGCGGGTGTTCAAGCAATCGCGAACGGCCGAGTATCGACTCGACGTGCTGCGCGCGACCAAGGCTTAGGCCTACGATATCCCGCGACAGCATTTATCGAAAACCTGGGATGCCGCCGTAGGGTCAGCGCTGCGACCCTCATGGGTTGGAACAGCAGCCTAACTGAGCCCCTCCTTGCGCCGATCCCATGCCGTCGCTCCGACATAGAGGAGGAGGCCAGCTAGCATCAGACCACAGCCCGCGAGCGACTGGAACGGCCGGACGGCCACGACGTGGGCCATCATGAGCAGCGTGACGGACAGGAAGATCATCGGCGTCACCGGGTAGCCCCAGGCTCGGCAGGGCCGCGGCAGGTCGGGCTGCGTGATGCGCAGCTTGATCAGGCCGAGCACGGCAAGGAAGGAGCACAGGGTCAGGCTGAACTGGATGAACTCCAGCACCGCCTCGAAGCTCTGGGTGAGAAGCAGAAGGGTAGCGACCCCGCCTTGCAGAAGGATCGCGGGGGTGGGTACGCCGATGCGAGAGCGGTGCGCGAACGGGCGCAGTAGCGGCAGGTCCTCGCCCATTGCCACCGTCACCCGCGGGCCGATCCACATCATTGCACTGATCGTTGGAATCAGGCCGGCGCAGATCACGACGCCAACGAGGCGGCCGCCCACCTCGCCGAAGACGTGACGGCCGGAGATCAGGGCGACATCGACCTGTCCGGCGAGTTCCGCGATGGGTGTGGTGTAGAGGAATACCGCGTTCAACGCGACGTAGAGCACGACCACGAGGCTCGTCCCGACGAAGAGCGCCCGCGGCAGGCTGCGTTTCGGATCGTCGATCTCGCCGACGATGTAAGTCGCCGCGTTCCAGCCCGTGTAGGCGTACATCACGAACACGAGGCTGATGGCGAAGCTGGCGCCGAAGATCTGCCCGGCATCGAACCCGACGGGGGTGAAATGAATCGGTTGATCGCCCCCCCGCGCGAAGCCTACCGCGATGAAGGCGACGATCAGAGCGAGCTTGAGGAGCGTCAACCCGATTTGGAAAACGCTGCTTTGGCGCGCTCCGCGCAGGTGGACGGCCGTGACGACCCAGATCACCGCCAGGCCGAGCAAGAGCGGCGGCGCGCCGGGTAGAACCGCCTTGGCGTATTGCCCGAACGCCATCGCCGCGAGCGCCACCGGGGCGGCGAAACCGACCGTGCCCGAGAGCCACCCCGCCATGAACCCGACCGCCGGGCCGTACAGGCGCGTGAGGAAGTTGTACTCGCCGCTCGATCGGGGAAACATTGTCGCGAGTTCCGCGTAGCAGAACGCCCCGCACAGAGCGACGACACCTCCGATGAGCCATAGCAGAAGCAGTGCGAAGCCGGATCGAATGTCTGTGACCTGAAACCCGAGGCTGGTGAAAACGCCGACGCCGATCATGTCGGATACCACGATCGCGGTCGCCGCCAGGGTCGAGACTTTCGTTGACGTTCCGGCGGCGGCGTTTTCGAGCATGCGATACACATCTGGCCCGCACCGGCCGCGCGTCGAGATGCGGCTGATCGGCCGGAAGCGAGGTTCAATGGAACGCTCGTTTTCCGGGGCGGCTTCGATGGTCCAACGAGGAGGCAGCCCTTATGTCGAAATTCTCAATTCTATCCGGCGCCGCGGCGTTCATGATCGTCGTCGGCGGCGACGCCATGGCTGCGCCTTGAGCGACTGGCACCACGACCTTATGCCCTGACGTCCGCGCGGTTCGTCCCCGTGCTCTGCGGTCCAGGCATCGTCGAGCGACTTGCCCCGGCAGACAAGCTTTCGGACGTCTCGCCCTCGGCCCTGTCGCCATCGGGTGTGCCGATCGTTTTGGTCAGCGGCGTCCTCGACCGGCTCACGCCGCTCTGGGTCGCGTACGACTATGCCCGCCTCCTGCGAAAGAAACACCGGACCGCCCCGCGGCTCATCAACGTCGCGGATGCCGGACACTTCGCCTTGGTGACGCCGCCCGCGCCGGCTTGGCAAGCGGTGCGTGGTCTCGTTGAGGCGTCCTTGAAAGACCGATAGGTGGGCCGCTCCGCTTTCTGACTCGCTCCCTCGCGTTAGGGAGCGGGCTTCCGGAGACCATCTTTGATCTCAGCCGCGCGGCGATACCAGATGCGGGCACGCTGCGGATCACCCTTGGCCCGAAGACCTTTGGATTTGAGGTAGACCGCGTCGTAGCTCTTCGCCATGCCGAGCGCGCCTTGAATATCGCCGGCTCGATAAGCCTCTTCGTAGAGATAGCGAGCGATCGTGTACTGTCCCCGTCCGAGATAGCGGTCGGCCTGCTCGAGCGCTTGAACCCCGTCCGACGCCGGATCCGGTTTCCGGGGCGAAGCCTTGGCAGGCTCGGACGCCAAGGAATTCGGCAGGACGCTCGCGGTGGTTTCGTCTCGCTCTTGAAGCGGCACGGGTTTCGAGGCTTCCGCCGATTGGGGGGGTGCCTTTGGCGGCTGTTCGGGCCCGGTCAGTTCCGCATCCTTCGCCTCCGCAGGTCTGGTCGGCAGTTCGACGGGGACGTCGAGTTGTTTCAGACGGGCCATGAGATCCTGCTCGCGCTGGACAAGGTCCTGCAGCGGAACGTCGGAGGACCGGCTCGTCGGCGCGACCTCCAGCCGGGGAAGGATCGCGCCGACGCGCTCGAACACCAGCAGGCCGCTCGATCCGACGAGGATGGCGAGGAGCATCCACAGAGCCCATCGGTGACCGCGATAGAGGCGGCGCGGCAGGCTCTCGGAGATGAAGTTCTGCGGCGCGGACAGAGCCGACCGCACCGATCGTTGCTGGTCCATGTGCCTCCTCTCAGCGCGTGAGACCGCCGTACCGAACGGTGCCGGGCGGTCAGGGCGGTCCTCCGTCGTCGAAGCTCGTCGCGCATCGTCGAGTCGCACTCGCCCACGGGCCGGGCACCCAGACGCGTGTGCCCCCGCGCTGCCGGCACGCGGCGGCCTCCGGCGGTTCATCGAACAGAGCGGTCACGACGCCCCAGATCGATGGCGGCGGTGCCGCGGCCGGGGCGTTGCCGGTCGACTCGCTGCGTCCGCGCAGTCCCGCGCCGAGGACGGCCACGGCGGCAGCGCCCGCAGCGAGGCCGTAAACCAGCCTCCGGCGAATGGGTCGCGGGATCGCGCAATGCGGACAGCACCGGGCATCGTCGAGGAGAGCCTGTCCGCAACGCCTGCATCGCCGAAGATGGCTCGTCATCGGGCGTCCTCCCCGGAGCAGGGCACGTCGCCGCATCCGCGTCGCGCGACTCGGCCGCGCGTGGATCCGCTGCCCTGCCCGCAGCCGCTCCTTGTCCCGACAGGTGCCCGGCCGCCACCGGTACGATCGCTCCGCCGGCCCAGGATTAGTTCGGTTGCCGGGGAAGCGACGTCAACTTTCCTAACCGAGGTAACCCAAATTCTCTAGATACGATTGCGGGAACAAAAAGTTAGGCGATCCGGGTTGTGGGCTATTATGGTCTCATGCGCCCCTTCACGACTGTGAATGGGATTGCGGTATCAGTATTGGATCAGCGCGTTCACAGGGCCGAAAAGGCCGGAACTTAGGGAGCAAGCGCCGTGACGGAAATTCTCGTCGCGTGTGATCGCGCCAGCCCGCAGGTGGGCCACGAGATCGAGACGCTGTTCCGTGAGGCTGGATACAAGGTCTATCAGGCGCCCGCTTGCAAGAACCTCCTGGCCGGAAGAGGGGCAGACGCCGATCTCGTCATCATCGATGCCACACGGGATGGCAGGCGCGGGCTGTGTCTCGCCAGTTCGTATCGCACCGCCTCCAGCGTCGGCATCGTCGTCATCCATCACGCGGACGCCGACGCGGACCTCGTCCAGACGCTGGAAGTGGGCGCCGACGACGTGCTGGTGCAGCCGTTCCGGCATCGCGAGTTGCTTGCCCGGGTCAAGAGCCTGTTGCGCCGCATGAATCTCGACAAGGGCGACCAGCTCGCCGGCAAGGCGCGGCGCGGCATTCAGTTCAAGGGCTGGTTCCTCGACTTGGAGCGACGCCAACTCGTCTGCGAGGCGACGGGCGGTTGCGTGCCGCTGACGACGGCCGAGTACAACATGCTGACGGTCTTCGCGCAGAATTCGTGCCGCGTCCTCAGCCGCGACGACCTGTCCATCATGGCGCTGGGGCGCCCGCATTCGATGATGGCCCGCTCGCTCGACGCTCAGGTTGCGCGCCTGCGCAAGCGCCTGTCGACGAACAAGCCCGGCATCGCCTACATCAAGTCGGTCCGCAGTGTGGGTTACATTTTCTGTAATCGGACCTACGACGTCTACTGAGCCTCGGTCGGCACTCCGATTCGTGCCAGCGCCTCCGTGACGGCCGTGCCCTCGATCACCTGACAGCGTCCCTCGACATGGATCAGCAAGTCCGCGCCGCACGAAATCTCGGGCCGATGCGCGACGCTCACCCGCGTCATCGCGAGGGCGCGCAGGCTCTCGTTGACCAGCCGTTCATTGCGGAGATCGAGATGCGCCGTGCCCTCGTCGAGGAACAGCAGACGGGGTTGCCTGTAGAGCGCCCGCGCGAGCAGGATGCGCTGCTTCTGACCGCCTGAGAGCGAGGAGCCCATATCGCCGATCAGGCTATCGTACCCCATCGGCATCGCCAGGATCTCGTCGTGTACGCCGGCCCGCACGGCGCTTTCGACCATGCGACGCTCATCGAGGACGGTGTCCAAGAAGGCGATGTTGTCGGCGATCGAGCCCGACAGGAGATGATCCTCCTGCATGACGGCGGCGACTTGCTCACGATAGTTGCGGATGCCGTACGTCTGGAGCGGCATCCCGTCGATCAGCACTTGTCCGGACGTCGGCTCGAGCAGGCCGAGCATGATCTTCACGAGGGTCGTCTTCCCCCCGCCCGAGGGGCCGGTGATCGCCGTGAACCGGCCGGCGGGGATTGTCAGGCTCACGTCCTGCAGGATGTTCCGCTCGCCCTCCGCGTAGCGGAAGCAGACGCGCTCCAGGACGATCTCCCCTCGCAGCGGTGCGAGGCGGGCGAGCGGTCGATCGTGGCCGGGCTCCTGAGGGGTCACGGCAATGTCGGACAGCCGTTCCAGGTGCAGGCGTACCAGACTGAGGTCGAGTGCGGTTTGGAGGAGGAGAAGGGACTTCTCCACGAACTGCTCGCGATAGCTCATGAACGCGAAGATCATGCCGACGGTCAGGACCCCGTCGAGGGTCAGCACGGCGGCGACGTAGACGGTGACGACGTACTCGGCGCCTGTCAGAGCCTGGTCGATGGTGAGGAAGCCGATCTTCGCGCGCCCGAGCGCGAGGTTTGCGTTCACCGTGTCGGCGAAGCGGTTCAGCCACTGCCCCTCCCGCTCGGCCTCGCGATTGTTGAGCTTGACACTCTGCACGGCCCGCAGGGTCTCGATGAAGGTGGTGTCCTCCTGGGCCCCCACGGCGATGGCTTCCTCGTTCAGCCGGCGGAAGCGGGCAAACAGGGAGAGCCGCAGGCCGATGCAGAGCGTGAGCCCGACCAGCACGATCACGGCGAGCGTCGGGCTGTAGGCGAGGATCATCGCCAAGGTGAGCAGGGCCAACACGCCGTCGATGAGGGCTGCGATGAGCCCCTGCGCCAGCAGGTTGCGGATCGGATCGATCGAGCCGAAGCGGGAGATCACATCCCCGACATGGCGCTTCTCGAAGTAGGCGATCGGCAGCCGCAGCAGGTGTCGAAACAGACGGGCGCCGATCTGGTAGTGAAGGATGTTCTGCAGGATGAGGATGATGCGCGCGCGCAGTGCATTCACCGCCACCCGCAGCGCCGTCAGGAGAGCGAATCCGATCGCGAGCGCGGCCATCAAGTCCCGGTCGCCCCGGGCGATGACCTCGTCGACCGTGACCTGCATGTAGAAGGGGCCGGCCAGAACCAGCGCTTCGAGCACCAGCGAGAGGACGATCACCTCGATCAAGCTGCGCCGCATGCCGGTGCTGTGCTGCCAGAAGGTCGAGAGCGGCAATCGTGCCCGCTCGTCCCGCTTCCGGAAGCCCTCGGCGGGGACGATCTCCAGCGCGACGCCGGTCAGGTGGTGCGATGCCTCGGAGTAAGTGAGGCGCCGCTCGCCGTAGGCGGGGTCGTGGACGACGATCCGGCGGGCCGAGACCGATTTGAGGACCACGAAATGGTTCATGTCCCAGTGCACGACGGCAGGAAGGGCGAGGTGGCGGATGTGCTCCACCTCGTAGCGCACCGGGCGACAGGCGAGATCGAGCGCCTTGGCGACCTCGATCAGGCCGCGCAGGGTGACGCCTTGCAGTGAGATCGGGTGGCGCCGCCGGAGGGTGTTCATGTCGATGCGGTGGCCGTGATACGCGGCCACCATCGCGAGGCAGGCAAGACCGCACTCGGCGGCCTCGGTCTGGAGGATCACGGGCAGGCTTCCACCGCCCATGCGCAGGCGGAGGCCGTCCATCGCTCAGCGCTCCGCCGTTCGCCGCGGCGCCTGCCCCGGCTCGCGGTCGCCCCTGGACGGAATGAAGGCGAGGATCGCGCGGGGAAGGGCCCGCACGCCCGCCATCAGCGCGGCGGCGGCCGCCGGCACCTCCTCGCGCAGCCAACGGACCAGGGGGTCGGCATCGATGGCGTTGCGGATTCCGAGGAAGGGACCGAGCAGCCAGCGCATGATGCTGCGCTTCTCCAGCACGATGTCGGCCCGCAGCGCCATGTCGGGCTTCAGGGCGACGGGCTGCCCATCGACTTTGACGTAGGGACTCTCAAGGGCGACCTCGACCTTGTAGGCGGGTTCGGTCAGCGCCAGCGGCCCTCCCGTCTCGCCGGGGCGGACCACGGTCCCGGAGACGCGCGTGACGCGACCGCCGTAGGCTCCGTACTTCTGGTAGGGATAGGCCTCGTAGAGGAGCCGGACCGGCTGACCCGGCGCGATGAAGCCGACCGCGCGGCTCGGCACGAACAGTTCGGCCGACAATCCCGCCGCCTCCGGCACGATCGTCATCTGGAGCTGGCTCGGATGGGCGGGCTGGCCGGGCGCGGCCTGGAGCGTCGCAACGGTGCCGTTCACCGGTGCGACGACCACGTAGGCCTGTCGCGCCTCCGTCTCGGCGACGCGCTGCTCGACCCAGGACAGGTCGTTGCGCAGATTCTGCAGTCTCCCCCCATGGACCGTCGGCAGCTGCTCCAGGTTCGCGCGCGCCTCGACGAGTTGGTTCTGGCGCTGAGCGATCCGCTGGACGAGTTCATCCCGCCCGCCCTCCTGCGCCAGCAGGTCCTGCTGGCGTCGCTTGTGCTCGGCATCGGCCATGATGCCCTTCGCGGCGAGTTGGGCGGCCGAATGGAGCAGGCCTCGCCCGAGGGCGACACGCTCCTCTTGCCGGCGGGCCTGGATTTCGAGTGCCTCGCTCTCGCGCCGCAGGCCGTCGATCAAGGCCTGGAGCCGCTGCCGCTCAGAAACGGCGCGCGCCTCCTCCGCCTGGATCTGGCGCGCGAGCATGACGCGCTGGGCCGAGAGGGAATCGAGGGCGGCCTGGGTCAGATCACGGCCGCCGGCCGAGACCTGCTGGGTATCGATCGTCATCAGAGGCTGTCCCTTCCGGACGACCTCGCCCTCACCGACGCGGACCTCGCGGACCACGCCCACTTGCGGCACGAAGACCTTTGCGGTCCCGAGCGATGGGCGCAGGTAACCGGGCACGGGCTCCTTGCGGGCGTATTGCGCGAAGCACAGAAAGGTGACGACGATGGCCGCCGCGAGCACGGCCGACCAGGACAGGGCGCGGGCCGAAACGGGTCGCAGCTCGACGACGCTGCCCCATTGCCGGCGCGCGGCCTGATAAGCCAGAACCTCGGGGCGGAAGAGCGTGGTGAGACTCGTCGGACGCAGCGCCACCGAGTCATGAACGCAGACCGATCCCGCTGGACTCGGCGCATCCATCGGAACGGGCTCCTTCGGCTCGGACCTATCGACAGGATCGGGGATGCCGGCCTGTCCGGCATCCCCGATCTCGTGATTGGGTGCGCGGTCCCGCCGTCCGAGCTCGGAAGTCGGGACGCGCGGGATCAACCGACGTCGCCGCCGCGGCCGCCGCGGCCGCCATCACCGCCAGCGCCGATATTGCCGTTGCCGTTGCCGCCATTGCCGGCTTTGAATCCGAGGATCGCCAGGCCGACACCGTTGAGCGCGGACACGTTCAAGGAGTTGTTGCCGCCACCGCGGCCACCATTGGCGTTGCCGCCATTTCCGCCACGGCCGCCGCCACCACCGCCGCCGCCGCCGTTACCGGATCCCTTGCCTCCCGAGACGGCATCGATTTCATGCTGATCAAGCTCGCGCAGATGCATGGTCAAATCTCCATCTTCTTGACGACGGGCAACATCGGCCCGGCAGATAATGAATTCGCACCTCGAATTTTTCAAAGCAAGAAGATAAGTGTAGCATTTTGTGTCAGAATGCGATTAGCCGACAGTATACTTTTGCACGAATCCAGACATAATCTCGCAGTAGCGATATACTTGTAGATTTCGTTCGCGAGTGCAAAAATTTGCTTCTACCGTCGAGCTTATGCACGCGTCCGATGACCGTATTCGTACGGTCCATTGGCGGCAGTCTTGGAAGAAGAGTAGGCTGGCGTTGAACTGAGGTGGACGAATCAGGCCGATGCGTTGCCGGTTGCGCAAGCCCGATGAGCCTGCGTTCTCACACGACCTCAACCCTAAGCCTGACTTTACGGCATCCGCTTCGCGTCACCCACAGCAACAGTTAACTATAGAAGGCATTCTCCTGCCTTATAATAGACCTCAAACTGTGGCGCGAAATAGGTGCCGTCTATCTGACCGAATAGGGGAAGAAGCGGTTTACTGGCGACACTCCGTCTGGCCTGCCACCGGCCGCGCGATCTCTGCCGACTCTGCTTCCTCCCGCGCAGACCAGGCGCGACGAAGTTCGTCGTGCGTCGGCATGCGTCGGGGCGCCCAGATCAACATGCCTGTGTCGGCTGCGAAGTCCAGGTAGAAGCGGGTGTTGACAGAGGATCCGACAGCCTTACCGGTGACTGCCTCCTGTACCAAGCATTTCACGTGTGTCTACGGTAATGCGCTCGCGCTGCGGGAGAACGGTACTTCACATCGGCAGTTAGCTCAAAGTTCTCTCGAATCGGCAATGAACACAGTGGTGGACTTTCGCGCGAGAAGCGGCATCTTGAGCTGGGGGCCCCGAGTGAGTCGGAGGCACCATGAACTACGAGATCCAACCTCATAACGCCAAGCCTGCCAGCATCTGGAACTCTGGCGGAGCGCGATACAACGAGATCAGTCGCGGCATCGCCGACAGCATCGAACACTGCGTGTTGCGCCTCGATCCGCAGCCGGGAGAGCGGGTGCTCGACCTCGCCACCGGCACTGGCTGGACTTCGCGCGTCGTCGCCAAGCGCGGCTCGCAGGTGACTGGTGCTGACATCAGCGCCGACCTCTTGTCGTTCGCCGCTGAGCAGGCTCGGGCCGAGAACCTCGACATCAATTACCAGTTGGGTGACGCCGAGAATCTGCCCTTCGCCGACGGCGCGTTCGACGCCGTCATCTCCACCTGCGGAGTGATGTTCGCGAGCCGGCCTGAGGCCGCGGCTGCCGAGTTGGGGCGGCTCTGCCGCAAGGGCGGAAGAATCTGCCTCACCACCTGGCTGTCGGAAGACAACGTGTTCAGGATGTTCATGGTGATGAAGCCCTTCATGGCGCCGCCGCCCGATCCGGCCCCGCCCTCGCCATTCGAGTGGGGCCGCACGGAGCGGCTTGAGGAACTGCTGGGTCGAGACTTCGAATTGGCTTTCGAGAAGGGCGTCTCGTTCTATCGCGAGCCGACGGCCGAGGCGGCTTGGGAGCGGTTCGCCGGCGGCTATGGCCCGACCAAGGCCCTTGCGGCGAGCCTCGACGAGGATCGGCGGGCCGCTCTGCGCCGCGACTTCATCGCCTTCCATGCTCAGTTCTCAACGCCGCTCGGTATCTGCGTTCCCCGTGGGTACTGGGTCACGCGTGGCATTCGCCGCTAGGCTGAGCCTGGCTGGGCCGTCGTGAAGAACGGCCCCGCTACGATACCTCACAACTTATCGCCTCGATCCAGAGCATCACTCCTGCGCAGGGAGGCTGGCATGAAGCGTTGCGCGATCTTCACTTTGGCCGTGTTCGCGATCGGCCCGGCATTGGCCGACCCGGTGGAGCTCGCGGTCTTTCGAGACCTGTTGCGGCCTCCGCCGACCCTGCAGCTCACCTACGGTGGGGCCCCCTCTCAAGGCATCGATGTGTTCCTGCCCGCCAGCCCTGGCCCACACCCAGTCGCGGTTATCATCCACGGCGGTTGCTGGAGCGCGACCACCGCCGGGCGCGAGCAAATGCGTCACCTGGGCCCAGACCTGACGCGTCGCGGCGTTGCCGTGTGGAGCATCGGCTACCGGCGTGCCAACGAGGCCGGTGGCGGCTATCCCGGGACTTATCAAGATGTGGGCGCCGCTCTGGACCGGCTCACGGAAGAGGCAGGAGCCCACCACCTCGACCTCTCGCGAGTGGTGTTCGTGGGTCATTCGGCGGGTGGTCATCTCGCCCTCTGGGCGGCCTCGCGCGGCTCACTTCCCGCCACCAGCCCTTCTCAAGCGATAACGCGGCTCGTTCCGCGGGCGGTGATTAGCCTTGGTGGCGTGGGCGATCTTGCGACGTTCGCGCGGTTCGTCCCTGTGCTCTGCGGCCCGGGCATTGTCGAGCGGCTCGCCCCAGCAGACAAGCTATCGGAGGTCTCACCCGCAGCCCTCCCGCCCGCAGGGGTGCCGATCTTTCTGGTCAGCGGCGTTCTGGACCGGCTCACGCCACCATGGGTGGCCTACGACTATGCCCGCGCCGTTCAAGGGAGGTCTGGACGTGCGCCGCAACTCATCAACGTCCCGGATGCCGGACACTTCGACCTAGTCACGCCGTCGGCGCCTGCTTGGCAGGAGGTGCGTGGTCTCATCGAGACATCCTTAGATCTTAAGTAGGTTGCCGTCAGACCGCTCGATCTCACCAATTCACATGCCACTTGTTCAGCCACGCGCCACAACCGGACCTTCGGCCTCAACAGACCGAAGGTCGGCTCCTGATGAAGCAGCGGACGGTGCTCTGGGATGTATGTGTACAGATCTCAGAGCTAATTCTTGCGCATCTGTCCGATCTTCCATTGGAACGGCGGTTCGGTGCCGTTGACGGCGTAGTCGCCGACGACCCGGTCCTTGAAGATACGTGGATTGTGCGAGGCGATCGTGCGGGCGTTGCGCCAGTGACGGTCCAGCGCATGGCGGCGGCTGGTGGCCGAGGCGCCAAGCGCGTCGAACAGGATCGTCCCCGCGTCGAGGACGAGACCGGTCAGCACGCTCTGGGCCTGCGCCAGTTCGATCTCGGCGGCGACGTTGATCGCGTGCGCCTCCGCCTCGGGGAGGCCGGCGGCCCGCGCCTCGTAAGCGCGCTGCACGGCCTGCGCCGCCTGCTGGTTGATGGCGCCCGCCGCGTAGGCGAGGCCATGCACCCGGCCCACGACCTGGAGCACCTGCGGGTCGGCGCTCGGGCGCGCTCCGGCGGCATGAGAGTAGGTGCGGTTGCGCTCGCGAACCGCCTGCGCCACCTCGCCCGCTGCCGCCCGAGCGATGCCGGTGAGGGTGGCGAGATGCACCGCCTGGAAGAAGGCCGGGCCGTAGGGAAAGCGGTCCGCTGTCGGCAGCGGCTCGCCGATCGCGGGCGCGTCCTCGAACAGGGCGGTGCCGCTCGCCGTCAGCCGCTGGCCGAAGCCGTCCCAATCGTCGATCACCTCGACACCCGGGGCTTTCGCCGGCACCACCACCGAGGTTTCCTCCCCCGCCTCGCCGGTGCCGACGACGTCGATCCAGTCGGCAAACAGCGAACCCGTGGTGTAGTACTTCCGGCCCGTCAGACCCCAGCGCGCGCCGCTGCGGTGGATGCGCGTCTCGAAGGTGCCGACCGTGGCCAGGCCGGTCTCGGACCACGCGCCCCCGAACAGGTCGCCTGCCGTGAGACGTTCGACCCAGTGCGTCCGGCGCTCGCCGGTCGGGCTGCCGACGGTGTCCTCGGCGAAGCCGAAATGGTTGCGCAGCGCCTGAGGCAGGTTGGAATCGGCTTGCCCCAGTTCGGCCAGGAGCCCGAACAGGTCGGGCAGGCTTGCGCCGAAGCCGCCCTCTGCCTCCGGCACCCGCAGGGCACCGAAGCGGGCCTCGCGCAGCCAGCCGACCGCCTCGTAGGGCAGATCGCGCTCCCGCTCGCGTGAGACGGCTCGCTCGCGGATGCGGGCGAAGACGGGCCGGAAGCGCGCGGCGAGGGTCTCGTAGCGCGGGCTCGGGGGCGTGCCCCAGCCGGCCCATGGGGTGGCGTCGGGTTCACTCATCATCCATCTCAATCGGTACGGGGCGAAAATCAGTGCCGGGTCACAGCCTCGGCGCCGCCGAGGTAGAGCGCGCCGAGGCGTCCGCTTGCGGCCAGTTCCACGCTGGTGCCGGAGGCAACCACGCGCCCGCTCTCCAGCACCACCGCGCGGTGGGCGTAATCGAGCACGAGGTTGGCGCTCTGCTCGGCGACGAGGACGCTCACGCCCTCCTCACGATTAAGCCGAGCGACAATTTCGAAGATCTCGGCGACGATGATCGGCGCGAGCCCCATGGAGGGCTCGTCGAGCAGTAGCAGCGTCGGGCGGGTCATCAGGGCACGCCCGATCGCCACCATCTGCTGCTCGCCGCCGGAGGTCAGGCCGGCTTTGGCCCAACGTCGCTGCTTCAGGCGCGGGAACCACGTGTAGATCCGCTCCAGATCCTCGGCGAGTTGCCGTCGGCTCGGGCGGCGGAGATAGCCGCCGACAGCCAAGTTCTCCTCCACCGTGAGCTGGCCGAAGACGTGGCGGCCTTCCAGCACCTGCACGATACCGCGAGCGACGAGATCGGCCGGATCGAGGCGACCGGTCGCCTCGCCCTGCCAGCGGATGGCCCCGCGCCGCAGGCTGCCGCGCTGTGCACCGAGGAGGTTCGAGATCGCCCGCAGCGTCGTGGTCTTGCCGGCCCCGTTGGGACCGATCAGGGCGACGATCTCGCCCTCGGCCACGCTCAGCGACACGTCGCGTAGGGCGAGGATCGAGGCGCCGTAGACCGCCTCGATGGCCTCGACATCGAGGAAGTGAGCGCGAGAGGGGGCTTGCACGCTCATTTCGCGACCGCTTCCGCCGTGTCCTCGGTGCGCGGCGTGATGCTCTTCTCCCGGGCATAGGCCGCGGCGCGCTCGTAGATCACCGGCAGGAGCAGCTCGCGGTCTGACTTGACCCAGCCGTTCGAGACGATGTTCCACTTGGCGCCGTCCCATTGCAGCACCTTGCCGGCGCCGCCGCCTTCATGATCCTTGACCGACAGGCGGAGCGGCTGGACGAGGCCGTCCGCGCCGAGTTCCTTCAGGCGGGCCTCGTCGAGCACGAGGTGTTCGAGGCCCCACTGCGTCTCCTCGCCGTTGAGAGGGCGCTTGCCGAAGCGGGCCTGCGCGGTGCGGATCGCCTCGACGGCGATGATCGTCTCGATCACCCCGGAATTGTAGTAGACCGAGCCGAAGCTCTTGAGATCCTTCAGGTCGCTCTTGCCCTGATCGACGATCGCCGCCTTGATCTTCTTGAGGATGCCGAATTCGGCGCCAGCGGGGAACGGGGTGATGGCCAGATAGCCCTTGCCGACGCTGCCGGCCGGGCGCACGTCCTCCTCCGAGCCCGACCAAATGCCACCGATGATGTGATCGACGGGGAAACCGGTCTTGGCCGCGGTCTTGATCGCCACTGGGGTCATCACGCCCCAGCCGCGCAGGAACACCCAGTCCGGCTTGATCTGGCGGATGCGCGCCCATTGCGCCGACTGGTCGTTGCCGGGATGCGGCACGGCGATTTGGATATTCTCGAAACCGTATGTCTTGGCCAGCAGGTCGAGTGGGACTTGCGTCTCCTTGCCGTAAGGCGAGTCGTGGTAGACGGTCGCGATCTTGAGACCCTTGAGCTTGTCCTTCCCGCCGACCTGCTCGGCGATGTAGTTCACCGCCGAGGACGCCTCGCTCCAGAAGCTGAACAGCACGGTGAAGCTGTAGGGGAAGACGCGCCCGTCGATGGCTTCGGTGCGGCCGTAGCCGGTGGTGAGCAGCGGGATCTTGTCGGCGGCGGACTTCTCGGTGAGCGCCTTCGTAATCGGGTCGCCATGCGGCAGGAACAGCGGCACTGGGGAGCCGTCGCGGCCGCCCTTCAGCCGTTCGTAGCATTCGACACCCTTCTCGACCGCCCACTCGGTCTCGCACTCCTCCCAGGTCAGCTTGACGCCGTTGATGCCGCCCTCGACCTCGTTGAGGTAGCGCAAGTAATCGATGGTCCCGCCCCAGACCGGCGTGCCGGACGAGGCGTAGGCGCCGACGCGGTAGGTGGCGATCGGGATGTACTGCTTGGCCGCTTGCGCGCCGGCCTCCTGGGCGAAGGCGGAGGATGGGAGGCCGAGGGGAGCGGTCAGGCTCGCGGCGAGGGCGGCGGCGCGCAGGGCGCGGGACAGGCGGGGCATCTTTCGTTTCTCCGGGACGGTTCTGGGAAAGGGTCAGCGGGTGGGGCGGCGCAGGCGGCCCGAGAGCGTGGTGAAGAGCGCGGCCAGCCCGTTCGGCTCCTTGATCAGGAAGCCGATGATGAGCGCGCCGAAGAGGATCCGCTGGAGGTTCGCGATCTGGCCGCCGTCGAGGCTGCCGCCGAGGAAGGCGTTCGACAGGTGCGTCAGCAGGATCGGCGTCAGCACGATGAAGGCCGCGCCGATGAAGCTGCCCGAGAGACTGCTCAAGCCCCCGATGATGATGATGAACATCGCCTGGAACGAACGGTCGAGATCGAAGCTGCGGGCATCGACGGTACCGAGATAGGCAAACGCCCAGAGCGCCCCCGCCACCCCGCTCACCGCGGCCCCGACGAAGAAGGCCGAGAACTTGGCACGCGCCACGGGGACGCCGATGACGGCCGCCGCGGTCTCGCCGTCGCGCACGGCGCGCCAGTTGCGGCCGGTCTGACTCCGGACGAGGCGCCAGGCCAGCACGGTCACGATCGTGACGCTGGTCAGCGTCAGGGCGTAGCGGCCGGCCGGGCTCGACAGGTCCTGGCCGAGGAAGACCAGCCGCGGCGCCGAGATCGCGCTGGACGAGGCGTAGTTCGAGAACCAGCCGACCTGATTGAAGACCCACTCGATCAGGAACTGCGCCGCGAGCGTCGGGGCGACGAGGTAGAAGCCCTTGATGCGAAGGCTCGGCAAGCCGACGACGAGGCCGACCGCCCCGGCGATGAGGCCGCCGCCCGCCAGACTGACCGGCAGCGGCAGTTCGGGCAGGCGCAGCAGCAGGTTGTAGGTGGCGTAGGCCCCCACCGCCATGAAGGCGCCGGTGCCGAGCGAGGCTTGACCCGCATAGCCCATGGTCAGGTTCAGGCCGAGCCCGGCCAGAGCCATGATCAGGAACGGGATCAGGATCGCGTTGTACCAGTAATCGGTGGCGGTGAGCGGGATCGCCACGAAGGCGACCGCGAGCAGAAGGACGAGGCCGGCGGCGCGCTGGGGGAGAGCGGGCAGCACGGGGCGCCGGCCCGGCGCGAGGGCGGCGGCGAGGGCAGGAGGCATCGGGTCAAACTCTCTCGATGGCGCGTTCGCCGAACAGTCCGGCCGGGCGCACCAGCAGGAAGGCGACGGCGAGCCCGTAGGCGAACCAGGTGGAGACCGAGCCGCCGAGCAGCGGCCCGAGATAGATCTCGGCGAGCGCGTCGGCGGCGCCGACGATGAAGCCACCGACGACGGCGCCGGTGATGGAGGTGAAGCCGCCGATGATGAGCACCGGGAGCGCCTTGAGCACCACGAAGGTGAGGGAGAACTGCACCCCCTGGCGCGCGCCCCAGAGCAGGCCCGCCACCAGCGCCACGAAGCCCGCCACCGCCCAGACCGTGGCCCAGAGCACGGGCAGCCGGATGCCGATGGAGAGGGCCGCCTGCGGGTCGTCGGCCACCGCCCGCAGCGAGACGCCGAGGCGGGTGCGCTCGAAGAACAGCCACAGGGCGATCACCAGGGCGCCGGCGCTCGCGGCGGCCACGAGATCGAACGAGCTGAGCTGGATCGGGCCGAGCGCCACCGGCAGGTCGCTGAGACCGAGATCGAGTTCGTGGACGCTCGCGCCCATCACGAACTGCGAGGCGCCCTCGATCACGTAGGACAGGCCGAGCGTGGCCATGAACAGCGTGATCTGCGAGCGGTTCACGAGGGGCCGCAGCACGATCCGCTCGACGGCGACCGCCAGCGTCACCATGATCGCCAGCGTGATCAGGCCGGCGAGCCAGAACGGCACGTCGCGCTCGGTCAGCGTCACGAAGGTGAGCGCGGCGCAGAGCACCATCGCCCCCTGCGCGAAGTTGAACACGCCCGACGCCTTGTAGATCAGCACGAAGCCGATCGCGACGAGGGCATACATCACGCCGGCGAGCAGGCCGCCCGCGAGCGTCTCCAGGAAGAAGCTCATGGGGTGCCCCTCAATGCGGCTTGCCGAGATAGGCCGCGATCACGGCCGGGTCGTTGCGGATCGCCTCGGGCGGGCCGTCGCCGACCTTGCGGCCGTAATCGAGCACCACGACGTGGTCGGACAGGCTCATGACGACGCCGATATCGTGCTCGATCAGCACGATGGTGGTGCCGAGGCGGTCGCGCGATGCCGCGATAAAGCGGGCCATGGCGCGCTTCTCCTCGCCGTTCATGCCGGCCATCGGCTCGTCGAGGAGCAGCAGCTTCGGCCGCGCCACCAGCGCGCGGGCGAGATCGACCCGCTTCTGGATTCCGTAGGGCAGCGTCGCGACGATGCGGTCGCGGTAGGCCGCCAATTCGAGGAAGCCGAGCGTTTCGTCGGCGGCTGCCCGGAAGCGGCGCGTCTCGGCGGCGTCGCGGGGGAGCCCCAGCGCGTGCTCGATCAGGGTGGTGCGACTGTGGCGGGCGAGCCCGGCCAGCACGTTGTCGAGGACGCTGAGGCCCGAGAACAGGGCGGCGTGCTGGAAGGTGCGCCCGATCCCCCGTCGCGCTGCCGCCCCCGGCCGGATCGCGCGCAAGCGCTGCCCCTCGAAGGCGACATGTCCGGCATCAGCCCGGTAGACGCCGTTGAGGATGTTGAGCGCCGAGGACTTGCCCGCCCCGTTCGGGCCGATGAGGGCGCAGATCTCGCCGCGCGCGACCGAGAAGCTCAAAGCATTGATCGCCTTCAGCCCCTTGAACGAGAGGGAGACGTCGGAGAGTTCGAGGATCGGGTCGGCCATCGCTCTCACTCCGCCGCTTCGAGGCGGTGGGCCTCACGGGCCTTCACCGCCGCGATGTCGCGGTAGCCGTGGGCCGGGTGCGTCTCCGGCAGGAGCGGCCCGCGCCCGAACAGTTTTTCGCGCAAGGTGCCGGGACGGTAGCTCTTGGGGTAGACGCCCCGGCGTTGGAGTTCGGGGACCAGCAGGTTGACCGTGTCCTCGAAGCTCTCCGGCGTCACCGCGTAGGCGAGGTTGAAGCCGTCGACGTCGGTCTCCCCGACCCATTCCTGGAGGATGTCGGCGACTGTGGCCGCCGAGCCGACGAAGACCGGCCCGATCCCGCCGATGCCGCCCCAGCGGGCGAGTTCGGCGATCGACCACGGCTTCTCGGCCGAGGAGAAGCTCTCGACCATCGAGACGATGGCGTTCGTCTCGACCTTCTTGACGAGGTCCGTCGGCGCGTACTGGCCGAAATCGATCCCGCTCCAGCCCGACATGAAGACCAGCGCGCCGTCGTAGGAGGCGTACGACTGGTATTCCTCGAACTTCTTCTGCGCGGCCGCGTCGGTCTCGGCGACGATGATCGTGGTGAGGTTGTAGATCAGCACGTCGCGGGCCGAGCGGCCGGCGGCGACGGCCTTCGCCCGGACATCCGCGA
Organism: Methylorubrum podarium; assembly: GCF_040270385.1. Classification (NCBI taxonomy): domain Bacteria; kingdom Pseudomonadati; phylum Pseudomonadota; class Alphaproteobacteria; order Hyphomicrobiales; family Methylobacteriaceae; genus Methylorubrum; species Methylorubrum podarium. The sequence continues at coordinate 28,703 of NZ_JBELQE010000031.1, forward strand.
CATAGGCCTTGAGCAGGGATTTCAGCGGCGCGCCGACGAAGACGCACTCGGCATGGCCCGCTGCGAAGGCCTTGCCGGGCCCGGAGGCGCCGGCCTGGTAGAGCACCGGCGTGCGCTGGGGCGAGGGCTCGCAGAGATGATAGCCCGGTACGGTGAAGTGCCGGCCGCGATGGTCGATCTCGTGCACCTTCGACGGGTCTGTGAAGATCCGCCGCTCGCGGTCGCGCAGGACCGCGCCGGGCTCCCAGCTTCCCTCGAACAGCTTGTAGAGCACCTCGACATATTCGGCGGCGACTTCGTAGCGGTTGTCGTGGCGCGCGAGCCCCGACTGGCCGACATTCTTGGCCCCGCTCTCCAGATACGAGGTGACGATGTTCCAGCCGACCCGGCCCTTGGTGTGGTGGTCGGCGGTCGAGAGGCGGCGGGCGAAGGTGTAGGGGTGCTCGAACGAGGTCGAGGCGGTGATGCCGATGCCGAGATGCTCGGTGGCGAGCGCGATCGGCGCGGCGAGCTGGAGCGGATCGTTGACCGGGATCTGCGCCGCCTGATGCAGGGCGTGCCAGTTCGAGCCCTTGTAGACGTCGTAGTAGCCGACGACGTCGGCGATGAAGATCCCGTCGAAGATTCCGCTTTCGAGTGTGCGGGCGAGATCCTGCCAGTATTCGAGATCCTTGTACTGCCACGAGCGGTCGCGCGGATGGGCCCATAGGCCCGGCGACTGGTGACCGACGCAGTTCATGTCGAAGGCGTTAAAGCGGATTGGCTTGTCGGACATCGGATGAGAGCCCTTGCTGGAACCGGGGACGGGGGCGGGAAAGGCTCAGCCCGGGGCGAGGCCGAGCAACTGGCCGAGCGGCACGATCAGGGTGGCCCCGACGTAGAAGCCGTCCTTGGTCCGGTTGGGGGTGAAGGGATTCCAGTAGGAATTGCCGTTGACGAGGTACTGGACTACCGGCTCGAAGAAGATGCCCTTGCCGAGCGCCAGATGCGCGTTGGCCTCGAAGATCAGCTTGTCGCGGGAATAGAGTTCGCCGCTGCCGCCGGAGATAAAGTTCGCGTCGGAGAGGAACTGCGCGTAGTCGGCGGAGATGCGCTGCCAGTTGACCTTGACCCCGTAGCGGTCGAGCGGCCGGCTCTGGTCGGGCGCCTGCAGGGTGAGGCCGGCGAACGCGCTCCAGCGGATCGGCACCGTCGGATCGGGGGCGTAGGCGAGGCTGGTATAGGCCTGGATCGAGGTCGGGTTGAGGTTACCCGCCTCCGCGCCGCCATCGGCGCGCCAGACCACCTGGGAGCCGGTGAGGATCACGCCGGAGGTGCCGGAGCGCAGCCGCACCGGATCGCCGGGATTGAGCCCCTTCGAGGTGCCGTAGACGGTCTTGAGGTTGTCCTCGTGGTCGGCCGTGTTGAAGAAGCCGGTCAGCGCCACGCGGCTCGGATAGGGATCGGTGACGAAGGTCGTGGCGTGGCCGATCTCGGCCAGCGTCACGACGCCGTTGAGCGGCTCGTGGCCCCAGTCCCAGCCGGACGTGAAGTTCGCGCGCCCCGTGACCGCGAAGGCGCCGGCCTGGATGTAGTCGTCGGGAGAGGTCTTGTAGGCGACGTTGGCGCCCCAGACGCCGTAGAGCGGCGAGGTCAGCCCAGCATTGATCTGCAGGATGTCCTGGAAGCAGCTCACGCTCGATTGGCAGGGCGGCAGCGCGTAGTAGCGGTTCGGGTGCGTGCGCCCGACCTCGATGGCGAGGCGGTCGTCGAGCAGGCGCTGCTCGTAGGTGAGGATCGACAGGCGGGCGATGTCGCGGTTGAAGGTCGGCTGGTAGCCGATCGTGGTGTCGCCGATATCGGCGCCCATGTTGCGGTTGTTCCAGCGCAGGCCGAAGAAGGTCTGGGTGATGTGGAACCAGCCGCCGGGGACGCCCACCAGCTTATCCAGATCCGCATCGAGGCTCAGCAGGTAATAGGCCGAATTCGAGAGTTGTCCGGGCCGCAGGCCCGCGCTCGGATTGGAGAAGAAGAAGTCGTAGACGTTGACGTCGAAGCTGAGGCCCGCGAGCGCCAGCGAGGCGGCGTAGGGCGCGAGCGGCCCGTGCCACTTCACCTTGCCGTCCGGCGCGACGCCGATCGCCTCCGGGTTGGTGCGGGGACCGGCTTCGCCCGTGAAGCTCTCGACCGCGCTCGGCGACTGCGCCAGGGCAGAGGTCTCGATGAGCGGCACGGCGCAGGCGAGGCCGGCACTCAGCAAAAGGAGGCGGGCCGGCGGGGACAGGACGTTCGGCATCGGGCTCGTCTTCAGGCAGTCGCGCAGGGGTCATCGGACCGGCGCGGACGCAGGCACGTGAGGCGGATCGGGGGAGAGGCGTCGGCCCGCTTGATGCGGCACCTCGGCGGGCGGTCGGTCTGGGAGGAGGTCGATCCACCCGCTTTGCCGACGCGTCATCGAGAGCCCGACGAAGATCTTCTTGTCTTCGTTTGATGCTCTTCGATTACGCTCTGATATTCCGCAATGGAAACTGGCGCGTCAATGAAAGCGATTGCCATTTTTGAGCGCGATGCTGGGACAAGATTGTCCCTTCTGCGCCGGAAAAGGGGAGGGCGGCGTATCGGAGTCGTCGAGGGGACGTGTGGATCGCAGATCGGCGAAGCAAAACGCTTCCACGTTGCAGCGGCGTGCCGAAAGGGACGGGCTCCGGACGATGTCAGCCCTGACAAACTTCGCGGACCAAGGCTCAACGCCGACGCGCCGTAGGATCGAGCGAGGTCCGGACGGCTGAGATGGAGGAATAATCCTTTCACGACGGGAGATTCTTGGAGGCCGATTATGCAAATTCGTACCGATATTTGAATATTGCATTTATTGATTTCGAGAGGGCTGATCGATCATCTTGGCCGCGTGCCGCTCTACGACATGGTCGACCTTCCGGGGTGGTCTTGTCGGATTTATTCAGGTTCGATGTCGCGTTCCGTTCCCCGTCTCGCCCTCGCGGCCGTCGCCTATCGCTACGGCCCAAGCCCAGTGCTCGACCGCATCGATCTCGCGGTCGCGGCCGGCGAGCGCATCGGCATCCTCGGCCGCTCCGGCGTCGGGAAATCGACCCTCTTGCAGATCATGGCCGGACTCGTCACGCCCTCCGCCGGCAGCGTGTGGCTCGATGGCATTCCCTCGCGCGGACCGGTGCCGGGCTGCACGGTGATGTTCCAGCGCCCTGCTCTGCTGCCTTGGGCGAGCGTGCTCGACAACGTGCTGCTGCCCGCCCGCCTCTCGGGGCGTCTCGGCCGCGATCGCGCGGCCCGCGAGGCGGATGCGCGCCGCCTCCTCGACGATCTCGGCCTCCGCGAACGCGTGGGCGCCAAGCCGCACCAGCTCTCGGGTGGTCAGCAGCAGCGGGTGGCGCTCGCCCGGGCGCTGGCGAGCGAACCCTCGATTCTGCTTCTCGACGAACCGTTCTCGGCGCTCGACCCGGAGATGCGCGCGAGCCTGCGTGCCGACGTGCTGCGGCTCGCCCAGGCCCGCGACCTGACGCTGATCGTCGTCACCCACGACCTTGCCGACGTCGCCGCCCTGGCGGCGCGGGCTGTCGTGCTCGACGGGCGCCCGGCCCGCATCGCCGCCGACTTCGCCCTCGGTGACGATGCGGAGGCCGAGTTGCGCCGCCGTCTCGGTTCCGTTGCCCGCGACGCGTCCGGCATCACCGGTCGCGCCGCCTGATCCTTCCTCTCCGAGACCGCAGATGACCGCCCCCGACGACCTCTCCGCCCTGTGGACGCACGAATGGGCCCGCGCCGACTGGACGCGCCGCAACACCCTCGACGCGCTCGCCCGCGGCGGCCTCGCCGCCCTGCTCGGCGGCGGCGGGCTCGCCCTGTCGGGCCACGCGGTCCACGCCGCGGAGGACGACACCGTGCGCATCGGCTACCTGCCGATCACCGACGCGACTGCGCTGCTGGTGGCCCATGCCAAGGGCTACTTCGAGGAGGCGGGCCTGAAGGTCGCCGAGCCGATTCCGGTGCGCTCGTGGTCGGCGCTGGCGGAGGGGTTCGCCGCGGGCAAGTTCAACCTCGCCCACCTGCTCAAGCCCATCCCGGTCTGGATGCGCTACAACAACAAGTTCCCGGTCAAGATCCTGGCTTGGGCCCATACCAACGGCTCGGGCATCGTCGTCGGCGGCAAGAGCGGGATCGAGGACTTCAAGGGGCTGGCGGGCAAGCGCGTCGCGGTGCCGTACTGGTACTCGATGCACAACGTCGTGCTGCAATACGCGCTGCGCGAATCCGGCGTCACGCCGGTGATCCGGGGGGATGCCGCGCCGAACGAGTGCGCGCTTCAGATCCTGGCGCCGCCCGAGATGCCGGCAGCGCTCGCGGCGGGCAAGATCGACGGCTACATCGTCGCCGAGCCGTTCAATGCGCTCGGCGAGATCAAGGCCAGGGCACGGATGCTGCGCTTCACCGGCGACATCTGGAAAAACCATCCCTGCTGCGTCGTGGTCGCGCACGAGAGCCAGGTTGCGGCCAAGCCCGAATGGGCCGGCAAGGCGGTCGATGCCATCGTGCGGGCCCAGGCCTATTGCGTGAAGAACCGCGAGGAGGTCGCCCGGCTGATCTCGAAGGAGGGCCGCGGCTACCTGCCGATGCCCGCCGACGTCATCATCAAGGCGACCACCGATTACGGCCCGGCCTACGAGGCGAGCGGCGCAATCCGCCACCGCGACTGGGCGGCGCAACGCATCGACTTCCAGCCCTGGCCCTACCCCTCCGCCACGAAGCTGATCGTCGAGGCGATGGGCAACACCGTCGTCGAGGGCGATGCCGGCTTCCTCAAAGGGCTCGACCCGGATTTCGTCGCGCGCGACCTCGTGGACGACCGCTTCGTGCGGGCCTCGCTCAAGCGCTATCCCGAATGGCCGGGCGCGGCGGATGATGCCGCGCTCACCCGCCAGGAGACCTTGAGCCTGTGAGCGGGGGCGTGATCGAGGCGGCGCTTGCCGTCGAGCGTGAGGTCGCGGCCCCGGTGCCGCGCCGGGCCGGGATCGGTGCACGGTTTGGCGCCTCTGCCCTCGACCGGCTGGCCCCGCTTCTCGGCCTTGCGGGGCTGCTCGCCCTGTGGTTCGCGGGCGGGCTGGTTCTGGACAGCGTGCCGGCCTACGCCGCCTTCACCGGTTTCGCGCCGGGGCCCGCGCTGGCCTCCTTCGCCGAACTCCTGGCGTCCGGCGAAGCGTGGCGGGCCGCCGCGCCGAGTCTCGCCCGGATCGGCCAGGGCCTCGCCGTCGCCTTCGGGCTCGGTGCGCCGCTCGGGCTGCTGGTCGGCTCGGTCCCGCTCGCCGAGCGCATCCTGCAGCCGCCGTTCCAGCTCCTGCGCATGATCTCGCCGCTGGCCTGGATGCCGGTGGCGGTGCTCGCCTTTCCGAGTTGGGACGGGGCCATCGTCTTCCTGATCGCCGCCGCCGCGATTTGGCCGATCCTGTTCGCGACCGCCGCCGGGGTGAAGCGGGTCGATCCGGTCTGGCTCGCCATGGCGCGCAATCTCGGCGCGGGCCGGCTCGCGGCTCTGCGCGCCGTCGTCGTCCCGGCGGTGCTGCAGGACATCCTCACCGGCGTGCGGCTCGCGCTCGGCGTTGCCTGGATCGTGCTCGTCCCGGCCGAGTATCTCGGGGTCACGAGCGGGCTCGGCTACGCCATCAACGATGCCCGCGACACCCTCTCCTACGACCGGCTCGCCGCCCTCGTCCTGCTGATCGGACTGATCGGCTACGCCCTCGACACCGGTCTCGGGCGGCTGGCCGCCCGCGCCCGCTGGATTCCCGCAACGTGAGGAAACAACAATGACCGCGACCGCCGCCAAGGAAATCGTCCAGACCTTCGAGAAGGTGTTCGAGCCGATCGACCGCGAGAAGCTGCACGCCCTCTCCGAGAAGGGCCGGGCCGACCCGAGCGTGGTGAAGACCGTGCGCGCCCGCACCGTCGCCGAGGGCCGACGCTTCCGCCATCTCAACTACATCCGCAGCCTTGATGCCCACATCGTCGACGAGCCGCCGGCCCTGCTCGGCGACGACACCGCCCCGAACCCGACCGAGGCGTTGCTCGCCGCGCTCGGCACCTGCGTCGCGGTCGGGCTCCAGGCCAACGCCATCGCCCGCGGCTGGACCGTCAAGGGCATCGAGGTCGAGTCGGAGGGCGACATCAACATCACCTCGGTCTGGGGCACAGGCGACCTCTCGGAGAAGCCGGTCGGACTCACCGCCGTGCGGCTCAAGGTGCATCTCGACGTCGAAGGCGCGAGCGCGGCCGAACTCGACGAACTCGTGGCTCATGCCGGGCAGTGGTCGCCGGTGCTCAACACCGTCAAGAACCCCGTCTCCGTCACCTTGGCGCGGGCCTGACGCCTATGGCCGCCATCGCCCGCATTGCGGAGCCCCTTCCGCTCGACGTTGCCGGGATCGTGCACGAGATCATGCGCCCGCGTCTCGGCGCGATCGACGCCGGGGAATATCCCGCCGACATCCTGCGGGCGCTGGGGGCGGCCGGCGCCTATGGGCACCACGCCGATGGCACGGCGGCGGGGCTGCTGGCCGCCATCGACGCGATGACGGAGGCGGGGCAGGCCTGCCTCTCGACCGCCTTCTGCATGTGGTGCCAGGACGCGCTGGTCTGGTACCTCGCCCAGGGCGACGAGGCTGGCCCGCGCCGCCATCTCGCTGCGATCGCCTCGGGCGCGGCGCTCGGCGGCACCGGGCTGTCGAACCCGATGAAGGCGTTCTCCGGCATCGAGCCGCTGGCGCTCCAGGGCGAGCGCGCGGGCGAAGGCTACCGGGTGCGCGGGCGGCTGCCCTGGGTGTCGAACCTCGGCCCGGGCCAGCGTTTCGCCGGCATCCTCTCGCTGCCCGACGGCCGGCGGGTGATGGGGCTGTTCGAGGCCGGCGCCGAGGCTGTCTCGATCGCGGGCAATGCCCGTTTCATCGCGCTCGAAGGCACCGGCACCTACACGGTGATGATCCGCGACGCGCTCCTGTCCGATGCCGACGTGATCACGCACGATGCCGCCGCCTTCGTGCCGCGCATCCGCAACGGCTTCGTTCTGCTCCAGACCGGAATGGGGCTTGGGCTCGCCCGCGGGGTCGCGGCGCTGATGCGCGCGGATGCCCGTGGGCGCGCCAACGCGGCTTTCCTGCCGCTCGGGCCGGACGCGATCGAGGCGCGGGCGGATGCCCTGCGCGCGCGCGTTGCCGCCGCGGCACAAGCGCATGCCGAGACCGACCGCGCGAACTTCCTGGAGACCCTGCGCCTGCGCCTCGACGTGTCGTGGTTGGCCCTGGAGGCGGCGCAAGCCGCCATGCTCCAGTTCGGCGCCCGCGGCTATCTCGAAGGGTCGGAGCCGTTCCGCCGCCTGCGCGAGGCGCAATTCGTGGCGATCGTCACGCCGTCCGTGAAGCACATCACGACGGAGCTCGCGAGGGCGACCTGACGGGCCAGAACGGGATCGCTTCCAGCCGCGCGGCAGCGGCGCCACCATGATCGCGGCGGTGGCATACAGGCTGAACGCGTTCTATCGGCAATCCCAAAATGTCGAGTCGATATCGAACAGCATTTCGCCCGGGCAAGTTTGCTTCAGAAATACTGCCGTTCTGATAAGGCTATTTTTCATCGTCATGGTCTTGTGCACCGGAAGCACAACAAGGTCGAGCGGCTGATCAACCGGCTCAGGCAGTACCGCCGCGTCACCACCCGCTACGAGAAGCGGACGGCCAACTCCCTCGCCATGGTCACCCTTGGCATGACGATGCTCTGGCTCACATGACGTCGCAGAAACGCATTCGCGCCGTGCCGACCTGATTGCATCGGGTTGGGCACGGCGCTCGGTCTTTGTTGCAACGCGCTTTCTCACGACGAATTGGCATCCACTTCGTCGGAAAGCGCCCTAGTACCGCGGTAAGGTATGCAGCGCGCGGAGGAAGAGATCGACATCCTCCCGCGTGTTGTAGAAGGCGAGCGAGGCGCGCACCGATTGGTCGACGCCGAAGCGGCGCAGGGCCGGCAGGGCGCAGTGGTGGCCGGACCGTACCGCGATCCCGAGGGAATCGAGGTGATGGGCGACCGCCTCGTTGGTCAGGCCGTCGACCGTGAACGACATCACGCTCGCCTTGTTGAGCGCCGTGCCGATCAGGCGCAGGCCCTTCACCTCGGCCAAGCCCTCTTGCGCGTATTCGAGCAGGTCGTGCTCGTAGGCCGCGATCGCCGGCAGGCCGACGCTCTCGAGGTAGTCCAATGCCGCGCCGAGGCCGACCGCGCCGGCAATGTCCGGTGTGCCGGCCTCGAACTTTTCCGGCGCGCCCTTATAGACGGTCTTCGAGAAGGTGACGTCCTCGATCATGTGGCCGCCGCCCTGCCACGGCGGCATCGCCTCGAGCAGGTGCTTCTTTCCGTACAGAGCGCCGATGCCGGTCGGCCCGAACACCTTGTGGCCGGAGAACACCAGGAAGTCGGCGTCCAAGGCCTGCACGTCGATGGGGATGTGTGGGGTCGATTGCGCCGCATCGACCAGCACCGGCACGCCGTACCCATGCGCCAGCGCGATGATCTCCCGGATCGGGTTCACCGTGCCGAGCGCGTTGGCGACGTGGGTCACCGAGACGATTTTGGTGCGGCCCGAGAGCAGCGCCGCGTACTGCTCGAAGATGATCTCGCCGCGGTCGTTGACCGGGATCACCCGGATCGTCGCGCCGGTCGCCTGCGCCAGGAGTTGCCAGGGCACGATGTTGGCGTGGTGCTCGATCGCCGAGACGATGATCTCGTCGCCCGTGCCGATATTCGCCCGGCCGTAGGAATTGGCGACGAGGTTGATCCCCTCCGTGGTGCCGCGCAGGAAGACGATGTCGTCCTTCGAAGGCGCGTTGAGGAAGCGGCGCGTCTTCTCGCGCCCGCCCTCGAACAGATCCGTCGAGCGCGCGGCCAGTGTATGCGCGGCCCGGTGGATGTTCGAGTTGTGGCGGCCGTAGAATTCGCTCGTGGCGTCGATCACGCTCTGCGGCTTGTGGGTGGTGGCCGCGTTGTCGAGCCAGACCAGCCGATGACTGTTCACGCTCTGGTGCAGGGCCGGAAAATCCTTGCGCACGTGCTCGACGTCGAAAGGCGCACCGGCCGGAACCGAGCCGTGGGAGGTCACCCGCGCGGCAGAGCCCGCATGGCGCGACGGCGCGACCCGCGGCTGGGCCGCGGCTTTCTTGGCGCGGGCCGGCGCGGGGGCGGGGCTCAGGAAGTAGTAGTCGCCGGTGTTGTCGGGCGCCTTCGGGTGCGGGAGCCGGCCGAACTCCGAAAACTGCTCCTGCGCGTCGTCCTTGCCCGCCTCTTTGCCCCCTTTGGGCGGGTCGAGCGGCACGAGGTGCGGTGCCAGCGCGTGGGCGACGCCGTTGGCGCGCGGGTGATCGGCCGCGATCTGGCGGTGCAGGTCGGGCCCACCGGGGATCGCCGCCGCCACCTCGGGCACGCTCGGCACGAAGTACTCCGGAAACCGGCTCTGGTTCGGGAACGGGTGCACCGAAGGGATCGCCGCCACGTCGAACAGGTTCGCGCCCGCCGGCGCGCCGAAGGAGCGCGCGGCCTGGGCCGAGACATCGGGCTGAATGCCCGACGGCAGGGCGCCCGAGGGCAGGGAGGGCGTGCCCAGGGCGACGCCGGGCTGCCCGGAACCGGTGGGGAGGCTCTCGAGCCCCTGGGGAGCTTGAGGCGTCTGCGGCAGGTGGGGCTGGAATGGCGCGCTGGCCGCCTGTCCCTGGCCATAAATCTCGCGGGCAAGGCGCCCGACGAGATCGGCATGCGCCAGATCGCCCGCGCTGCCGGTCGGAAAACCGAGAGCGGGTGCGTTAGGCGTAGTCATGGTAGTTGCCCAGCAGCACGTTATCGAGACGGGCGATCGCGTCCTCGACCAGCACGGCAGCCGAGAAGTAGCGGGTCACGAGATGCGAGGCGATGGAGTGGTCGTTGGTGCCCATGTAGCGCACCGACAGGCCGGGCTCGATCTCGCCGGTCACACCCGATTTCTGCAGGCCGACCACGCCCTGCTCGCCCTCGCCGACGCGCAGGAGCAGGATCGAGGTGGTCTGAGCCCCCGTCACCGGATCGGTGTCGATCGGCAGCTTGTCGCTGGGGACGAGCGGCACGCCGCGCCAGGTAATGAACGGCGCGCCGAACAGGTGGACGACGACCGGCGGCACGCCGCGGCGGGTGGCCTCGCGGCCGAAGGCGGCGATGGCGCGCGGGTGCGCCACGAAGAACGCCGGCTTCTTCCACACCAGCGTCAGCAGCTCGTCGAGATCGTCCGGGGTCGGCGGGCCCGAGCGGGTCGGGATGCGCTGGCGGCCGGCGACCTCGCCGAGCAGGCCGAACTGCGAGTTGTTCAGGAGCTCCCACTCCTCGCGCTCCTTCACGGCATCGACCGTGAGACGGATCTGCTCGCGCAGCTGGTCGATCTCATTGGAGTAGAGGTCGGTGACCCGGGTGTGGGTGTTGAGGATCGTCTGGATCGTCGAGAGGTGGTACTCGCGCGGGTCGATCTCGTAGTCGACGAAGGTGGTCGGCAGGCGCGGCTCGCCGGCATGGACCGCGAGCAGCTCGATGCCCTGCTCGCCGTAGGAGTTGGTGTGGCCTTTCAGACGGTCACGCTCCTCCTGGTACTGGTCAATGCGCGAGCGCACGGCCTCGTCCTCGATCGCCGCGCGGTCGAGCGTCAGCAGCGTCACCGCCGAGAGCGCCTTCACCGCCGGCGCGGGGCCAGCCTCGCCGACGAGGGCGTCGTCGCCGAAATAGTCGCCCCGCGTGGCGAGCCCCTGGCGCAGGCGGCCCTTGTAGGGGCCCGACAGGGTCAGCTCGACGGTGCCGTCGGCCACCACCACGAGGCTGCGGCCGGACGAGCCCTCCTCGGCGAGGACGTCGCCGGCTTTGTGCCGGCTCTGCGTGAACTTGCCCGCCAGCGCGGCGAGCTCGGCGTCCCCCAAGCGGCTGAACAGCGGCACGGCGCGCAGCGATCCGGGGCTGATCGTCCGGCCCTTGTCCTCGGCGACGAGATCGACCCGGCCGGGCTTGGCCAGCACCACGGCGCGGCGGTTGACCCGGTAGACGCCGCCCGCGACGTCGACGAAGGGCAGGAGACGCAGGAGGAAGCGCGGGGTGTTGGCGACGTTCTGGACCGAAGTGACGGTCGCGGTCGCTAGATTGCGCGCAGCGGATGCGCTCACGCTCAGGCCCGGTCCACTCATCTGTCGTCGTCTCCTGGTGATGGATGTCTGCGGGAGGTCCGCGCCCATGCGAGGGCGGCGACGCGGCCGAAGGCGCGCCGGAACCGCATTCACCGTCGAATGCGGTCGACCAGAACTGTCGAGCGATGAAAAACCACCAGCAGATACTTGTCTTGGCTGGCGAAGCGGCTCGAACCTAGAAGCTCGACCTCGCGAGGGTCAATAGAACACTTTTCTCATTTTTTGTCTGTTTGTGTGATGAATCTCCAAGTTTCGGGCGCAAGGAAAATTGCTCTTCCGACAAAGGATAGAACCGGGGAAATATCTTCCCCATAATGCAAAACAGGGAGAAATCTTGAAACGGATTTCTATCCTCAAGCGCGTCGCGCGGCACTCAGATCCCGTCGCCGTACCCGACGAAGGACTGATCCATGCTCTGGGCCGGCTCCTCGCCGGGGCCGAGGCGGGAGACGATCCGCGCCGGCACGCCCGCGACGGTGGTGTGGGCGGGCACCTCGTGCAGCACCACCGCGGCTGCGGCGACCTTGGCGCCTTCCCCGACCCGGATGTTGCCGAGCACCTTGGCGCCGACACTGAGCAGGACGCCGCGGGCGATCTTCGGATGCCGGTCGCCGCTCTCCTTGCCGTTGCCGCCGAGCGTCACCGATTGGAGGATCGACACGTCGTCGGCCACCACCGTGGTCTCGCCGATGACGACGCCGGTGGCGTGATCGATGAACACCCCCGAGCCGATCCGCGCCGCCGGATGGATGTCGCAACCGAACACCTCGGAGATGCGGCTCTGCACGTGCAGAGCGAGCGTCGCCCGGCCTTGGTGCCACAGCCAGTGCGCCACCCGGTAGCCTTCGAGGGCGGCAAACCCCTTGTAGAACAGGAACGGATCGAGATAGCGCCGACAGGTCGGGTCGCGCTCGCGGATGGCGATGAGGTCGCGCACCGCGTGCGCCCCCGCATGCGGGTCGGCCTCGAAGGCGGAGAGGCAGAGGTCGCGCATGGTCAGCCGCGAGAGATCGCCGTCGCCGAGCCGGTGGGCGAGGCGGTAGGCTAGCGCCTGCGGCAAGCTGCGCTGATCGAGCACCGTCGCCTGGATCAGGCCGGCGTAGAGCGGCTCCTCGATCAGTGCGGCCTCGGCCTCCGCCCGCATGGCCGCCCAGACCTCTCCTTCCGCGGTGCTGCGGCTTGTCGCCCGCAGGGGCGGGACGATTGCCAGAGCCGCGGTCACGACCGGGTCGCCGGATTGAACAGAGGGGGGAAGCGGACGTCGCACCGATGATAGTCCGCACGCATCTTCGGCCCGTCTAATCGCTTCATTGAATGCGCCGGAACAGATCCGGCAGGTAGCTCTGCAAGGTTTCGTGCCCGTCGAACTGGACATCGATCGTGGCGCAGCCGGCCTGACCGTGGATGCCGACCACCCGGCCCCGAGCGTTGCGCCAGATCCCGAGAGCTTCGGCGAGGTCGAGCCGGTCGAACACGACCTGATCGCCGGGAAGCATCGTCGCACTCAGCATGATGGTGTCCTTGAAGCGGGAATCCCGTCCCGGCTTCCGTTCCGCCGGCCGGCGCGCAGCTTGCCGAATCGAGCCCCGGAAGAGGTGCGGGAAGAGCCTTCCCACCGCGCTCTAATGCAGGAGAAGATTTGCTGCGCGGCAGCGTGGATCGAGAGCATAAATTTCACTAAGTCATTGCATTATCTTGATAATTATCGATGGAACGTCCTTTGGCAAGCCTTGTTCCGCGCGTCCGGTCAGGCTACGCCGGACCGCGACGGCACTCTGTCGTCGCCCACGGTCTCAACCTATGAGACGCTTTCCCCGCTCGCCGTCGCCGTGAAGCCCCCCTGGTGTTGGGCCAATCGACGGAGGCGATACCCTTGATGTGGGCTTCGCTGCGCCTGATGGCCAAGTGGGCGCGGTTCTCATCCCGCGAGCGGTGTTTGCAGAGTTGCAGGCTGTAGCTCTGGTGTGGAAAGATTGCCGTCACACGGCTCGCCGCGTCCGAATGGACGTCGATTTTGAAGGACTCCGGCTCCGACACCATCAAGTGCCAGTCGGACCATTCGGGCATGTGCTTCCTGGCGGGCACCAAGAGACGTGCGCGGAACCGGAACGACCACGTTCCGTCGGCACGGTCAGACCATCATCCGAGTAGGTCGAAGCGCGGATCAACCGGCTGGATAATCATTGCAGGCGAGAGCTGGGAACTCTGCCACGGCTCACTGGTCCCGAGCAGCGATCCTGAGCGGTCATCTCAACAGCGGCTTACCACCCCATCCGGACCTCCGACAGCAGCGCCTCGAAGGGCCGCTTTGGGCAGGAGTTTGCAGGCCATTCGTGTGGTTATCACCGCGAACGATTGCTGACGTTTTGCGTTAACAGCCATGCTTGCACGACCGCCTCACGCCATGACTGGCAGCCCAACCAACCGCATCGAGGCTGCCGATGTCGCAGCTGGCCTCAAGCTTGCTCGCGCCAAGGATCATTCCGCAGTTCGTGCGTTGGCGCGGGCAAGCGAGGTGGGAAGCTGGCAGTCTCTGCTCGCCCTATCTGTCGGCACCTTGGCCTGGGGTACGATCGCGCACGATCGGCGGCTCGCCGAGGCAGGTCGGCACATGTTGCAGGCTGGCATCCTGGCCAGCCTCGTGAAGACGAGTCTGAAGCGCACGGTGCATCGGACCCGCCCGAATGTTCTCATGGATGAGGGGATCTACGCGCGCGGTTGGTCAGGGACGAACGTTGGACCTTGGCAGTCCTTCCCCTCGGGGCATTCTGCCCTGAGTGCTGCCGTCGCCTGTGCCACGGCTCGTGCCTACCCGGAGATCAAGGGTCCCGCGTACGCCGCCGCTGCCGGGATCATAGCCGCACAGGTTGTGCGCGGTGCGCACTTCCCTGCCGACGTGCTGACGGGTGCCCTCATAGGGGTTACTGCGGAGGCTGCCATCCACAAGCTCACGCACCGACGCCGACGACTCGGCATGAGATGGTCTTTGTTCGCGTAAGAGGCCGCGCGCGTGAGGAGCCGACATCGGGTTTAGAGAGGGCGAACCGCCGCTCCCGACCCAATGCAGACATCTCGGGTGAGCACAAAGTGTCAGAATGCAGCCGCTTGATGCGTTCTCCTTGGCCTAAGCCTGGCAGTTTCGTGCCTGAATGCAGCTCGCGGTGTCGCTGCTACTGATCCTCGATCTGATCCCGCTGGCCTCGGCACGGCCGGTGGCGACGCGGAACGACCCTGCTCCTGTGGTCGCCCTCGCGCCAGCGGAGCGCCGGCCGTTCCCGCTGATGGCCGGCGTGCTGATCCTCGGCGGCGAAGTGACCATTGTCGGCTATGTCGTCGAGGCGTTCACCAGCGGAAATCGTCCGCCGGACATGAGGAGCGGGCGCAGGGTGCTTGATCCATACTTGCCGCTTCGCGCC
>NZ_JBELQE010000032.1:0-78386 GCF_040270385.1 Methylorubrum podarium
GGATGAGGCGGTACGGTGCCATCTGCACCACCCCCCCCCCGAAACCCTCCCTGGAAGGGGGAGGGGACAAGTCACGCCCCGACCGAAGCGATCGACCGGAAACCCGTTCGATCCTGTGAACGGGGGCGTCGCGCCGTCTTCGTCCAAGGCAGGGCGCTGCCCTGCACCTTCGACGAGGTCTCGACCTCTCGAAACCGGACCTCACAGCTTCTCGGTCGGCGTCGTCGTCTCGCCGTCGGCCGGCTTGCGCTTCTCCGGCTTGGCCGGCTTCGGGCAGATGCCCTGAAGGCTCGCCCACTCGGCCTCGGACAGGATGCCCGGGCCGGCTGGCTTCTCCCCCGCCAGCGACCGGATCCGCGCCGCCCGCTCCGCCGTGAACGGGTGCGAGCGCAGGAACGAGACCGCGTCCGGCTTCTCGTCGTCCGCGTCGGTGATGCGCTCGAGGATCGCGGCGAGCGCCGCCCCGTCCCCGCCCGCCCGCTTCACCGCCGCCACCGCGTAGGCATCCGCCGCTCGTTCCGCGTCGCGGGAATAGCCCGCCGAGATCGCCGCCTGGCCGACCGTCACCAGCACCGTCGAGCCGGTGAGGTCGCCGAGCACGAGGCTCAGCAGGAACGAGGTGCCGCCCGCCGTGATCACCGAGCGCATCGGGTCGCGGGCGGCGACGTGGCCGAATTCGTGGGCGAGGATGCCGGCGAGTTCATCGCCGTTCCTGGCCTTGGCGATGATGTCGGAGAGCAGGATCACCCGGCCGCCCGGCAGGGCGAGCGCGTTGGCGACCGAGTGGCGGCGCACGCTCACCTGCGGCGTCGTCGGCAGCACCATGCCCTCGGCAAGCCGTGCCGTCAGCCGGTCCAGCACCGCCCGCGCCGCCGCCTCGTTGCAGAGCGGCGGGTCGCCGAGCAAGGTGACGATCTGCCCATCGACGCTGCGCCCCAGCTGCGACTCGACGGCCTGCGGCACCAGCGGTGCGAGCAGGCCGGACGCCGCCGGCACGCCGTAGATCGCCGTCAGCAGCACGGACACGCCCGCCGCGATCGACCAGAGCACGAGGCGGGTGAGGCCGCCCCCGCCCTCGGTCCGGTTCAGGTCGGGGCAGCGCGCCGTCAGCGCTTGCGCGAACGGCGCGTCGGCGAACTCGACGCTCTCCGGTCCCTGCGCGTGGCCGATCCGCATCAGGGGCGGCGCGGCCTCGGAAGCGCGCAGGTCGAGCAGGCTCCAGTCGCGGGACACGTCCTCGCCGACGATTTCGAGCCGGAACGTCAGCCGCAGCGTCACCGGTCGAGGCCGGGCGCTGATCCCGTCGAAGAAGGTGCCGGCGGTGGTGATCGCCTCCATCGTGACCCTAGAACCCGATCTCGAGGGCGCCGCCGACATCGAGCGCGTCGGCCAACCCCTCGTTCAGGCCGCTGGCCGGCGGGCGCGTCGAGGCGAGCACCGCTTCCAGCGCCGGCAGGTTCTCGATCTGCATCGTGGTCGCCACCGCGTGCCACAGGCGCACGGTGATGATGCGGACATAGAGCACGTTCGTGCCGAGGATGGCGCCGAGATAGAGCAGTACGGTCGAGACGATGACGAAGGCGTGAATGCCCGGATTGTCACCTCCAGTGGCGATCAGCGGCACGAGCAGGGCGAAGATGATGCCGAGCACGACGACGAAGCCGATTACCGCCAGCAGGTAGACGAGATAGGGGAAGTAGAACTGGCGCGCCTTGAGCGAGGAGCTGAGCTGCGCCCCGCCGAGATGTGTCGCGTTGAGGAACGCGCGGGTCTCGCGGGCGCGGTAATAGGGAATGAGCAGCAGCGCCAGCGGGATCGACACGCTGGCGGCGATGCCGACGGCGCTGGCGTAGGAGACCAGCGGCGAGTCGGCGTAGGCCGGGTTGAAGATGAGCTTGCTCTTCGCGCTCGCCGGATCCTGGATCAGCAGATCGGTCGGGATGTCGAACCCGCTCGCCGCCAGCAGCGCCAGGACGCTCACCAGGATCGGCAGCAGCGCGACGATGTAGAACATCAGCCACGGCAGCAGGATCGAGCGGCCGGTCGCGGTCGAGCGCATCCGGCTCTGTCCGACCAGGGTGTGGTCGATGCGGTAGCGCTCTAGGGCCGCGCGCATGAAGGGGAAGGCGAGGCCGAGGCTGAGGATGGTCCCGAGCCACCACAGGCTGGCGAAACCGGCATAGGCGAAGCCCGAACCGTCCTGGCCGAGGCGGATGCCGCGCCAGCGGGTGCGCGAGGCGCGATAGCGCCGGCCGCGGTACAGAGCGTACTGCCCGAGGACGAACAGGCCGATGAAGGAGATCGGCGCGGCGAGCGCGGCCAGCACCGGGCTCAGGAGGCCGATGATGAACAGGACGATGTAGATCGGCACGAGGATCGCGAGCGCCACGAGGAAGCCGAGGAACAGCTCCTTGCCGGTGCCGAGATACTCGGCCGGGCTGCCGGCCACGACCGTGCGGCTCCAGAAGTAGCGCCGCAGGTTGGTGATGTACCAGAACCGGTAGATCGAGAAGGTGACCAGCGAGAGGAGGAAGCCTTTGACGACGATGCCGGTGAGCCCCGCCGCCCTCCGGTCGAAGGCGATCTCCCCCGTTCGCGCCGGAGCCGGGCTCGGCACACCCTCAAGCTGGTTCATCGTCGCAATCCCCCTTGATTGGGGTGAGACTAGATTCCGTATTGGGTGCGTTGCAACAGCGCGGGCCGCACAATCTTCGCTTTAGGAGCGGCGAGCGGTCCGGGCAGGGGCCAGCGGCGCGGCTTCCTGGTTAATTTCACGTGAAAATCGGTTTGTTTACCGGCTTCTGATTCGCCATTCGCTCTGTCGCTTCGATCCCGCTTTCGTCATCGCTTCTCTGCCGCTCGCGATGACGGAGTAAGGTCAAACGAGAGGCCGTCGATCGGAAACCAGATAAGAACTCAAAACGAAGAACGCCGGGCCCCGTGAGGGCCCGGCGTTCTTGTTTGATGTCATTGCCAAACAACGGCTCCCGACGCGGAGCCGCCGCAGCTCAGCAGCAGCGGAAGCCCGACGTGTTGCCGACGCCGAAGCGGGCGTTCTCGCGGTTGCGGAAGAATTCGCGCTCCGTCATCGGCGTCTGGTCCGGATGGGTCTTGGCGATGTGGGCGACGTAGGTCCCGTAATCGCCCTGACCCACCATCAGCCGCGCGCCGTCGCAGACGCACTTGTTGAAGGCCCTGAGGCGATCGCGAAAGTTCTGCGAGGGGGCGGCGGTGCTGGTCATGTCGGCCTCACTCCGCGGGCGCGAGCTTGGGATCGGCTTCGAGGGCGGTCCAGCGGTCGGCGCGGTAGGCCTTGACGCAGGCCATCACCCCGAAGACGACGATCGCCACCACGAGGCCGACGAACATCACGGCGAGCGCCGCGTCGATCCGGTCGTTGAAGACGATCTTGTGCATGTCGTCCATGCTCTTGGCCGGGGCCAGCACCTTGCCCTCGGCGATCGCCGTCGCGAACCGGTTGGCGTGGCTGAGGAAGCCGATCTTCGGGTCGGGCGAGAAGATCTTCTGCCAGCCGGCGGTGAGGGTGCAGATGCACAGCCATACGGTCGGGATGATCGTGACGAAGGCGTAGCGCTCGCGCTTCATCTTGAAGATCACCACCGTCGCCAAGGTCAGCGCTACAGCCGCAAGCATCTGGTTCGAGATGCCGAACAGGGGCCACAGGGTGTAGATGCCGCCGAGCGGATCGGTGACGCCCTGGTGGAGGAAGAAGCCCCAGGCGCCCACGCAGAGCGCGGTGGCGACCAAGCTCGGTCCCCAGGACGCGGTGTCCTTGAAGGTCGGCGAGATCAGGCCGAGCAGGTCCTGCAGCATGAAGCGCCCGGCGCGCGTGCCCGCATCCACCGCCGTCAGGATGAACAGCGCCTCGAACAGGATCGCGAAGTGGTACCAGAAGGCCATCATCGTCTTGCCGCCGATGGCGGACGAGATGATGTGGGCCATGCCGACCGCCAGGGTCGGGGCGCCGCCGGTGCGGGAGATGATCGAGTGCTCGCCGACATCCTTGGCGGTCTGGGCGATCACGTCGGCGCCGATGGGGAAGCCGAGCGCCGTCACCGCCGCCGCCGCGCTCTCGGGCGTGGTGCCGACGAGGCCGCCCGGCGAGTTCATGGTGAAGTAGATGCCCGGCTCGATCACGCAGGCGGCGACCAGCGCCATGATCGCGACGAAGCTCTCCATCAGCATGCCGCCGTAGCCGATGAAGCGCGTGTCGAGCTCGTTGTCGACGAGCTTCGGCGTCGTGCCCGACGAGATCAGGGCGTGGAAGCCCGAGACCGCGCCGCAGGCGATGGTGATGAACAGGAACGGGAACAGGGAGCCGGCCCAGACCGGACCGGTGCCGTCCACGAACTTCGTCATCGCCGGCATCTGCATGTGCGGCGCCACGAAGACGATGCCGATGGCGAGGCCGACGATGGTGCCGATCTTGAGGAAGGTCGAGAGGTAGTCGCGCGGGGCGAGCAGCAGCCAGACCGGCAGGATGGCGGCGACGAAGCCGTAGCCGATCAGCATCCAGGTGAGCTGCACGCCGGTGAAGGTGAAGGCCGGACCCCAGTACGGGTCGGCGGCGATCTGGCCGCCGTAGACGATCGCGGCCATGAGCAGGACGAAGCCGATGATCGAGACCTCGCCGACCTTACCCGGCCGGATGTAGCGGGCGTAGAGGCCCATCAGCAGGGCGATCGGAATCGTCGCGCCGACGGTGAAGGTGCCCCAGGGGCTCTCGGCCAGCGCCTTGACCACCACCATCGCCAGCACGGCGAGCAGGATGACCATGATCATGAAGGTGCCGAACAGCGCGATCACGCCGGGGATCACCCCGAGTTCGGCCCGGATCAGCTCGCCGAGCGAGCGCCCGTCGCGGCGCATGGAGATGAACAGGATCATGAAATCCTGCACCGCGCCGGCGAGCACGACGCCGGCGAGGATCCAGAGCATGCCGGGCAGGTAGCCCATCTGCGCCGCGAGCACCGGGCCCACGAGCGGGCCGGCGCCGGCGATCGCCGCGAAGTGGTGGCCGAACAGGACCGACTTGTTGGTGGGGACGTAGTCGAGGCCGTCGTTGTGGCGGTGGGCCGGCGTCTCGCGCTTCGGATCGAGGCGCATGACGTTGTCGGCGATGTAGAGAGAGTAGTAGCGGTAGGCGATGAGGTAGACGCAGACCGCGGCGACGACGACCCACAGGGCGTTGATCGATTCCCCCCGTTGTGTCGCGACCACCGCCAGCGATGCGGCGCCCAATGCCCCGACGAGGGCCCAGGGCCCGTGTTTCTGTATTGCGCCCATGCGACGCCTCACTCCGTCATTGGCCGCATTCTTGATGCAGGCGGCCTTACACGGCTCTGTTTGACGCAATTTTTCCGGTGAGGCCAGTTGCCGGGAATACACAGGTCCGCGTTCCCCGACACGGGGAGTGACATCTTCCGGCTCGCGTTACCTCGCTGGCGGAGGGCGGACCGTCCCGCTCGCCTCGGGCCCGGCGCGTCAATCGAGGACGATGACCCGGTTGGGGAGCTGGTTGTCGGCGTCACGGCCGGGCAACTCCGCCGCGAGCACGACGCCGACCCGCTCCACCGCCGCGACGAGGCCCTCGGCCAGCGCCCCGCGCCCGGCGGCGGCGAGGAGGTCGGCGACGATGGCGTGCCACTGCGCCTCCTCGATGCGGGCCCGCACGCCCCGGTCGGCGACGATCTCGGCGTAGCGCTCGGCCAGCGCCACGTAGACCAGCACGCCGGTGCGCCCGCGCGTTCCGGTGAGGCCGTGGGCGAGGAATTCGCGGCGCGCGGCGGCATGCGCCCGCTCGCGGCGCCAGCGCCGCGGCGTCAGCGCGACCCGCAGGCCCTCGTTGAGGGTCAGGAGCAGGCTCGCGAGCACGCCGGCCGCCTGCGCGAGCGCGATCTCCCCCGCCCCGAGATCGGTGAAGACGATCAGCGGCCAGGGGAGGGCGAGGGCGACCGCCAGCGCGAGGGCGAGGCCGGGGGAGCGGTAGAGCCCGGCGCGCGCCGCCACGAGCACGACGATCTCGCCCGAGCTTCCGGCCTCCGCCCGGCCGATCGCCGCGGCGATCCGCGCCCGCTCGGCGCCGTCGAGGATCGTCGCGCTACCAGTCACCGGAGGCTCCTCCGCCGCCGAAGGAACCGCCGCCGCCGGAGAAGCCCCCGCCGCCGCCATCCGAGAAGCCGCCGCTCCAGCCGCCGGACGGCCCTGGGATGACCACGAAGCCGCCGCCGCGGCCCCGTCGTCCGCCGCCGTTCATCCGCGTCAGCACGACGACGAGGGCGATGATGACGACGATCCAGAAGATCACCGTGACGGGATCGACCGAATCTTCCCGGACCGGTGCCCGGCGCTGCCATTCGTCGGCATCGCCCGCGAGGATCGGCAGGATGGCATCCACCCCCGCCTCCACGCCGCCGGAAAAATCGCCCTGGCGGAAGCGGGGGGTGATCGCGCTGGTGATGATGGTCTTCGACAGCGCGTCGGTCAGCGCCCCTTCGAGCCCGTAGCCGACCTCGATGCGGACCTTGCGCTCCTTCGGCGCCACCAGCAGCAGCACGCCGTTGTTGGTCTTCTTCTGGCCGATGCCCCAGCTCCGGGCGAGGCGGTTGGCGTAGTCCTCGACGGTGAGATCCTGGAGGCTCGGCACGGTGGCGACGACGAGCTGATCGCCGGTCCTGTCCTCGTGCGCCTTGATCTTCCCGTCGATCCGCGTCCGCGCCTCCGGCGAGAGGATGCCGGCCGCGTCCACCACCCGCCCGGTGAGCTTGGGGAAATCGGGCTCGGCCGCGGCGGCGAGCCCGGCCCCGATCATGAGCGCGAGCGCCAGCACCGCCAGCAGGCCGGCCGCGGGGAGCCGGACGATCCGGCCGGGGCGCGTCATCACCGGGAAGCCGCTCGCGCGGGCAGGCTAGAACTTCACATTCGGTGCGCGCTCGGCGCCCGGCGTCGAGGTGAAGGTCTCCATCGGCTTCGCCTCCGGATAGAACCACGAGGCGATCCAGCGGCCGGGAATGGTGCGGATCTCGGTGTTGTAGGCCTGGACCGCCTGGATATAGTCGCGCCGGGCCACGGCGATCCGGTTCTCCGTGCCCTCGAGCTGTGATTGCAAGGCCAGGAAGTTCTGGTTGGACTTGAGATCCGGATAGGCCTCGACCGAGGCCAGCAGCCGCCCGAGCGCCCCCGAGAGCTGGTTCTGCGCGTCCTGGAACTGCTTGAATTTTTCGGGGTCGCTGACCGTCGAGGCATCGACTTGGACGCTGGTCGCCTTGGCCCGGGCTTCCGTCACCCGGGTCAGGGTCTCCTGCTCCTGCTTGGCGTAACCCTTCACGGTCTCGACGAGGTTCGGGATCAGGTCGGCCCGGCGCTGGTACTGGTTCTGCACCTCGCTCCAGGCCGATTTCGCCTGCTCCTCCAGGCTCGGCACCCGGTTGATCGCCCCGCAGCCGGAAAGGCAGGTGGCCAGCCAGAGCGCCGCGAGGGCGGAGGCGAGCCTAGCGAAAACAGACGTGCGGGATGGAGCTGTAATATTGAAGAAACAGATCATATGAATCGCCCCCACATTTGACAGGAAACTGAAACCCGGATTTGCAAATGAAACGGTACGCACGGTGAAAATTTATACGAAAGCAATGTGTTATGGATTTCGACAATTTCGAGTGATGTTGTCCAATTTTGTGCAAAGTAGATTAAACATTGACTGTCGCGATGAAAAATCATCCCTACGCTCTGGCTGAAGCCTGAGGCAGGGCATAGGAAGTTCCGTAGTTAGGGCGCGTTAGCCTTCCCATCCAAGCGTCGATGATTGATCCAACGTCCAATGCAACTCCTCCGCTTTGCTTGATTCTTGTGCAATACAATTTTCCCAAAATTCCGCCGGCAACTAGAAATAGCCGGCCATGAAGGGGCTGGCTCAGCTCGTTACATAGACTGTTGAATCTATCTGGAAAGTGCCGACCTTCTCCGGCATCGTTACCAAGCAGATGGACGTGAGCTTTCTCTCCGGGAATCCTGTAAAATTCGACATGATCAAGTTGGAAAGCCTGCTTGAGAGCTTGTGGTGCGTCGGTCATGCATGATATTAAAGAAATTTCCTTGTGATCGCGAACTAGATTCTCCAGTAGATTGCTCTGAAGCAACTCAGCATGAATCTGCTGCGTTGTCCAAGATTGCCCTCTGTCAACGGTGGGGACCTGTGCTAATCTCAGCGCATTAACTAGACATGTGATCCCAGTAGGGCTGCAAAACTTGTACTCGTGTTCGACCCACGATCGATAGGGCAAACCTAATACATCTGCATCGTACATTGCTTGTCGCAGCCCGAAGGCCGTATCAGTAAATCCAGATTTTATCAAATCGATTTCTCCATTGAACCATACTCGAGCGCGATCTTCGCGGCAATATCTATACAGATTTTGGAAGCGCTGTTCGTCTTCGCTCGAAATTCTGCAAAAAGCGCCCTCTCCATCGCCGAGCCGGATCATCGAGAAGCCACGCTTATCTCGCAAAGCGGCGCGGGTCCAATCAATTAAGCACTCCTTAGAAATATATCGATTATCTCTCTCGAATTTAGCACTGATTTTATCTGCCAAACCGGCGGGAAAAATTTCCATAAAAGCACATAGTTCACGTAGCCAAGCCGTATCAGAACTATCTGGCGACATTTCATCTACGAGGGCCACATAATTCCTTGCTGCAACGAAATCTCCGATGCGTGCCGACATACGAGCCGCAAACTTGATGCTTCGTACATCGCCGGGCATGCGTACGATGTTTTTTTCAAGACTCAGCAAGGCTTCAACGTGCCGCCCGAGCATCGCATCCAGCATTGCCAATTCATACGATGCAAAGCCATTATTAGCATTTTTGCTAAGAACATATCGGCAAATACGATATGAATCTTCAAATTTACCAAGATCTCGCGCAATAATGGCTATATCAACAAGCGATTGCTGATCATCAGGGATAGTTCGCTCCGCTGAACTTGTAAGCGCGGCAATCCCCTCACTATTTCCTTCCGCCACAAGTCTGCGTAAGTCTGAAAGGAGATTTTGTCCGTAGTCCATGCTAATGCTTCCCTGTATGATTGCTTATTGTCTGCTGACGTCAAATACGAAGTGAGAACTGAACATCAATCGGAAGAGATTCGTTTGAGCCGGGTTCAGTCCTTGCTTGCGGCCATAGTTGATAAATGCCTCTCCGATAGGATTAACTCCTGACATTAGAGGAGATAACGAGTTTTCGTCGGAACCGCTTGTGCAGATAATAAGCCGCCTGACGAGCCAGGTTATTGCATCAAATTTCGGATATATTTTATCAAGCCTCAGGCCCGCCTGCTCACATGCGATTTTGAAGCCGTAAGGGGTAAAATTAAATGTACTGTAATCATGGATTTGTTCCATGTAGCTAACTTGGCCTATTAATCTTCCCCCAGGCTTGAGCACACGCCGGATCTCGGAGAAAGTTTTTTTTATGTCTTGGATGTGTTCGAATGTTTGATATGAATATACAATATCAAATTTTTGGTCCCCATAGGGAAGACTCAGACCATCGTAGAAATCGATATTCTGGTCATGCTTCGCAGCTTCTCGCGCCTCTTGCGCCATTCCGGAACTGTAGTTGACGCCTGTCCATTTGAAACCGAAACTCTCGAGCATTCCTCGGTGCCCAGCGGTACCGCATCCGAAGTCAAGAAGATTCGAAAGTCCAGCGGCATACGCTGATCTTAATACGTCCTCTACGGAGCAAACATCTGTTGATTGATTATCGACAATATTGACCACTTGCTCATGAAATGAGCCATCAATTACTGTCATTGATGCTGAGTCGAGGATCGAGGTGACAAGACATTCAACAAGATGTGCAGCTGATATTTCATTTCGCATGTTGATTCGCCTCTATGATTTAGTTACAGGGCTTGAATACAATGCCCTGTTCTGACCATGGGAGACGAATAATATGAGCTCCCCGCTGACCAAAAAACTCATCGAGATCCCACGGGTCAATTGCGATATGTCCGTAGTTATCCAAAACCATCGGGGCGCCCGGATTGAGGTGGTCCCACAGAAACTCAACCGCTTCCGGTATGAATCCAAGATCGTAATGGGCAAAGCAGATTTTCTTGCCTCTTACTTGATCCAATAGATTATTATCATTCACTAGACCCTCTAGACGAACGCAATGCGGGTAAAACGATAGTCTTCGCGCTATTTCGTCATTGCACATGGTTGCATTCGGATGCATCATATGTGTTTCGAATACATCAAACATATAAATTGTACGTGTTTCGCCAAGGTTCTTCAGGACATGGGCGAGGTGCCACACGCTGCCACCTTGATAGCAGCCCATCTCGACTATATCTCCTTCACTCTTCAAGCCCGCTCTCATCAACTCAGACAGGAACTTCAGCTTGTTCGGTTCCATCATCGACATGGGCGACTGATGTTTACTGAAATCGATTTGATTATAAATGCCGTCTTGCTCGAAAACATTTATCTCGACGGTTGGTTTGTAATGCAGTCGAGGAGGGTAATATAGGCGTACTTTTTTGTCATATAGTGCTCTAATCTTGCCAGCAAAGGCGTAGAGCTGTGCATATTCACAGACAACTAGAAGATCTATTTCGAATTTTTCATTGCTAGAAACAACTTTTCTGTCACGAAACCTTATGCCTACCTTCCACTCCTCCTCATCATAAATGGCAACAATTTTGTCGGAATGCCAATTCAATAGGTGTTTGGAATATTCATTAAAACCAATCAAGGCAACTCGAACGCCTGGGGCTTCGATTTCTCGCCGCATTGCAGCCAGTGCTTCGTGGTCACAGGCCACAGTCGCTGTCTCGTGTACTGCGTATGTCAAATCAGCCTCCGAAGCGTTACGACACAAATAGGTGGAGAGTTGTTGCTATCACAAACTGCGTCCCCCCCTTCTGCCCATGTCTCTACCAAAAGGCAGGGCCACTTGCATACCCATGTCGAGCGGGGCCGTTCGGAACAGGAGCGTCATACCATATTCCTAAAATAAAACATCGTTCATATTAATGAGTTGCAGTTCCAAAGTGTGTTAGTTCTGTAAGGCAAAACTCAGGAATCGAGCATAAATATATAAATCCAGCGAGCTGTACAACCAAGCATCGAGGTTAGATCGTCGCCTTGGATCATCAATGTCGCTGACAATGCCTCACTTGGATCTTTATTGACTTTGCGTATCGGCTTAGCTTATAGTATCAAATATTTCGCATATTAGAATTCTCAACATCGATCTATACATGGTTTATATAAATCGAACAGGAGTCTTGATGGATAACACCATGCAAACTGCTATCCTCACACAGCTGCCTCGCCCCCGCATCACCATCACCTACTGCACCCAGTGCCAATGGCTCCTGCGTGCGGCGTGGATGG
This sequence comes from Methylorubrum podarium, assembly GCF_040270385.1. Taxonomy (NCBI): domain Bacteria; kingdom Pseudomonadati; phylum Pseudomonadota; class Alphaproteobacteria; order Hyphomicrobiales; family Methylobacteriaceae; genus Methylorubrum; species Methylorubrum podarium. Next base: position 11,424 of record NZ_JBELQE010000032.1, read on the forward strand.
CGCAGGAGCTTCTGTCAACCTTTCGCGACGATCTCGGCGAGGTCGCGCTGCGGCCCGGCACCGGCGGGGTGTTCGTGATCGAGGTCGAGTCCGAGGTCATCTGGGAGCGCGTGCGCGACGGCGGCTTTCCCGATGTGAAGGCGATCAAGCAGCGGGTGCGGGACCGGCTCGATCCGGGACGGGATCTGGGCCACGTCGATCGCGCCGGGCGGGAGGGCTGAGGCGGGGCAGTTGGCAGGCGTGCCCGCGCTGGGGCATGATGGGCGGGCGCCACCCTCGAAAACCCTTCAGCGCAAAGCCGCGGGACGCCTTGATCCGACGCATGCTCTCCCGGCTCGGCCAGCGTGGCTTCTCCACGCAATTCTACCTGATCATGTTCGTGATCGCGCTGATCGGTCCGGGCCTGATCTTCACCGCGATCCTGCTGACCCGCTACGCCGCCACCGAGCGCGCCCGCTTCGAGCAGGACGCACGGGAGAACGTGCGCGGGATCGCCCTGTCGATCGACCGGGACACCGCCGGGCTCGTCTCGGTGCTGCAGACGCTCGCCACCTCGCCGCGGCTCAAGGACGGCGAGTTCGCCAACTTCGAGAACCAGGCCCGCCTGGTGCGCGAGGCGATCGGCCTCGATCTCGTGCTGCGCCGGCCGGACGGGCAGCAGATCGTCAACACGGCCCTGAAGCCGGGGGCGCCCCTGCCCGTGAGTTCGCTGCCGGTCGACCGCGAACTCATCGACAGCGGCCAGCGCTCCATGGTCACCGGTTATCTCGCGGGGGCGATGCCCGATCAGGCGCACTACGCCGTCGCGGTCCCGGTGCGGATCGACGACGGGGTCGCGTTCATCCTCAGCTTCTCGGTGCCCTTGACCCGAATCGCGGGGATCCTCGCCCGCGAGCAGGTCCAGGGCTGGGTCACCGGCGTCTCGGACCGCGACGCCGTCGTGCTGGCGCGCCTGCCCGAGATGCCGGGCGTGGTCGGAAATCCCCGGCTCGCGACGTTGCGCCAGACGGCGACGGGCACGCCCGGCGTCTGGGAGGGGCGCGACCGGAACTTCAAGCCCATCACCATGGTCGAGGCACGCTCGCGGCTCAACGGCTGGACCGTCGGGGCGAGCATCCCGCGCGAGCTAGTCGATGCCCGGCTGCGGCGCTGGATCTGGGCCTTCGGCGGATTCGGGCTTCTCGTGCTCGCCACCTCCTCGGTGCTCGCCGTGCACCTGTGGTCGCGGGTCTCGAAGCCGCTGCGGCAGCTCGCGGCCACGGGCCCGGCGCTCGCCCGGGGGCAGGCGATCCCCCGGGTCGCCTCGCCGATCCACGAGATCCGCCGCCTCGCCGACGTGCTCTCGGAAGCCTCGCTCCGACTGCGCACCCGCAGCGAGGAGCGCGACCGGGCCCTCGCCGAGACCCAGCGCGGCCTCGCCGCGCTCCGCGAGAGCGAGGCGCGCTTCCGCCACATGGCCGACTCGGCGCCGGCGCTGATCTGGATGACCGACGACACGGCGGAAGTGGTCTTCGCCAACATGCATTTCGACCACCTGTTCGGCCGCCCCGCCGCGGAGCTGGCCGCTGGCGGCTGGGAGTCGATCGTGCATCCGCCGGACCTGCCCGCCTTCCAGGCGACGTTCCAGGAGGCGTTCGAGCACCGCCACCCGTTCCGGGCGGAGATGCGGGTGATCGATCGCAACGGCGAGATCCGCTGGCTGCGCTGCGAGGGCGTGCCGCGGCTCGACGACCACGGCACCTTCCTCGGCTTCACCGGCTGCAGCGTCGACGTCACCGATGCCAAGCGGGCCGAGGAGCATCTGCGCCTGCTCATCAACGAGCTGAACCACCGGGTGAAGAACACGCTCGCCACCGTCCAGTCGATCGCCATGCAGTCCCTGCGCGGGCTCGATGGCGAGGAGGCGCAGGCGGCCAAGGCCGCCTTCGAGGCGCGGCTGCTGGCGCTCGCCCGCGCCCACGACGTGCTGACCCGCGAGAGCTGGGAGGGCGCCGAGCTGAAGACGGTGGTGGCCGACGCGATCCGCCCGCTGGAGGCCGCCGAGGGCCAGGATTCGCGCTTCGCGGTGTCGGGGCCGCGCCTGCGGCTCGCACCACGGCTGGCACTGTCCATCGCCATGGCCCTGCACGAGCTCGGCACCAATGCCGTGAAGTACGGGGCCCTGTCCAAGGAGGGCGGTCGGGTCACGATCACCTGGACCGTGCAGCGCCGGCCGGAACTCTCCCTCTCCCTGCGCTGGAGCGAGAGCGGCGGCCCGCCGGTCACGCCGCCGACCCGCCGCGGCTTCGGCTCGCGCCTGATCGAGCGCAGCCTCGCCCGCGAACTCGCGGGGCAGGTCGAGCTGCTCTACGAGCCCGGCGGCGTGGTCTGCACCATCGAGGCTCCGGTGCCGCCGCCCGGCCTGCTGGAGCGGAAAGGCGGGACGCAGCTCGCGGCGACGAAGCCGCTGCCGCTCGCGGGCTGAGGGCGAGCCGAGGGCGGGCTCCCGCCGGCCGCTACTGGAACGTCATCGGGTCGGGACCGATCCGCCCGTCCGCCCGGTCGAGGCCGCCGATCGCCGCGTGGTCCTCTTCCGTGAGGGCGAAGCCGAACACGTCGATGTTCTCGTGCATCCGGGTCGGCGTCGCCGATTTCGGGATCGCCACGAAGCCGTTCTCGACGTGCCAGCGCAGCACCACCTGAGCCGGGCTGCGCCCGAGGCGGTCGGCGATCCGGGTGATGATCGGATCGTCCAGCACCTGGGCCTGTCCCAGCGGGCTCCAGGCCTCGGTGATGATGCCGAGCCGGGCATGGGCCGCCCGCAGGGCGTGCTGCTGGAAATGCGGATGCAGCTCGATCTGGTTGAGAGCCGGGGTGACGCCGGTCTCGCTCACGAGCCGGTCGAGATGGGCCTCGGTGAAGTTCGAGACGCCGATCGAGGCCGCACGACCCTCCTCGCGCAGGCGGATCAGGGCACGCCAGCTGTCGAGGTAGAGCCCGCGTTCCGGGCAGGGCCAGTGGATCAGGTAGAGGTCGACCTGCTCCAGGCCGAGACGGGCGAGGCTCTGGTCGAAGGCACGCAGCGTCGCGTCGTAACCCTGGCTGTCGTTCCAGAGCTTCGTCGTCACGAACACCTCGGCCCGGGACACGATCGTCTCCCGCAATCCGCGCCCGACCCCGTTCTCGTTGCCGTAGGCCGCGGCGGTGTCGATCGAGCGGTAGCCGCTGCCGAGCGCCGTGCCGACGAGGGCGGGCGTCTCCGCCGCCTGCAATCGCCAGACGCCGAATCCGAGCTGAGGGATGGACCGTCCGTCGTTGAGGGCGATCTGCGGGACGGGGTCGGGGGCTGTCATGGCGTCGTTGTTCTCATGCGCTTGCCCGAGCGACGAGCCGGGGGCGGGGCACAGAGAATCGGCATGATCCTGCCTGCCGTACAGGCATTCTTGCGGGGGGGCAGGGCTGCGCGCGCGTCAGGGCCCGATGCGCACGACGTCCTCGGCGGCTCCGAGGTCGGGCATTCGGACGAGGTGCAGATAGGTCGGATCGAAATCGCAGAACGCCCGCAGGCGCGCGACGTCCGGGACGAGCAGCCGGCGGTCCTTCAGCTGGATCAGGCCGGCCAGGCGCAGGTCGCGCAGGATGCGGCTCACGTGGATCGTGGTGATGCCGAGGATGTCGGCGAGCATCGGCTGGGTCAGGGGCAGCGGGCATTCGCGCTCGCCGGCGGCGCCGACGAGCTGCTGGCGCAGCAGCAGCTCGCAGAACAGATGGGCGATGCGCTTGTCGGCGGAGCGCTGGCCCATGCTGGCGAGCCATTCCCGCAGGATGCTCTCGTCGACGAGGGTGGCCCACCACAGCGCCCGGGCGAGACGGGAATCGCGGAAGACCAGCGCATCGACCCGCTCCTGCGGGATGTCGGCGACGGTGCAGGCGGTCAGGGCGGCGATGTAATGGTCGGACGGGCCGAGCACGATCGATTGCAGGTCGCAGAAATCGCCCGGCAGGAGCAGCCCGAGGATCTGGCGCTGCCCGTCGTTGATGAGCTTGTAGCGGAAGGCGTAGCCTTCGAGGACGAGGTGGACGCCGGCCGCCCGGTCCCCGGCCCGCACGATGTCCTGCTGCGGCTCCAGGGTGCGGCGGCCCCGGGACAGGTCGGCGAGCATCGCCCGGTCCCCGGCGTCGAGATCCGCGCCGTAGCGAAGCCGGAGGATCAATGGGTTGCTGCGCGGGAGCGCCACGGTCGCGTCCATGCACGCTCAACGCGGAACGCTTCGTTCCGTGCCATGGAAAAGCGACGGCATCGTTCGGGAGAACCGCTGTCGCCGGGCGGTGTTCCCGTCCGGTCGCGTCTCAGGCCGCCTTCCAGCGGCGGGCGGTGTGGTTGCCGAAGGCGCGGGCGTAGAGGTTGCAGTAATTCAGGGCCGCCCCGTCCCAGCCGAAGGAGCGGGACATCGCGCTGCGCCGCATGGTGTTGAGGCGCTTCTTCTGGCCGAAGGTCTCGAAGGCGCGGCGGATCGCCGAGGCCAGTCCCCTCGGCGAGGCCTCGCCGAAGGTGAAGCCGGTGACCCCGTCCTCCACCGTGTCGTTGAGCCCGCCGGTGCGGCGCACGATCGGCAGGGAGCCGAAGCGCTGCGCGTACATCTGCGCCAGCCCGCAGGGTTCGAACCGCGAGGGCATCAGCAGGAAGTCGCTGCCGGCGAAGATGCGGCGCGCCTCCGTTTCGCGGAAGCCGACATGGACGCCGACATTCTCGGGATGGCGCCCGGCGAGATCGCGCAGGGCCTCCTCGAACCGGCCCTCGCCCTGGCCGATCACCACGAGCTGGCCGCCCTCGGCGACGATCGATTCGGCGGCGCTGATGCTGAGGTCGATGCCCTTCTGATGCACGAGGCGCGAGACGATGGCGAAGAGCGGTCCGCGGGAGACCGCCATGCCGAAGGCTTTGCGTACCTCGTCGGCATTGGCCCGCTTGCCCTTCCAGTCGTCGGGCTCGAAGCGGGTGGCGAGGTGCGGGTCGGTGCGCGGGTCCCAGCTCTCGTCGATGCCGTTGAGGATGCCGGTGAGCCGCCCCTGCGCGGCGCGGGTGCGCAGCAGGCCGTCGAGGCCGCAGCCGCCCTCGGGCGTGGTGATCTCGCGGGCATAGGTCTCGCTCACCGTGGTGATGTGCGAGGCGTGGTAGATGCCGGCCTTGAGGAAGGAGAGCTGCCCGTAGAACTCCACGCCGTCCATCTGGAAGGCGTAGTCCGGCACGCCGATCCGCCCGAGATTGTCGCGGTGGAACAGGCCCTGATAGGCGAGGTTGTGGATCGTCAGCACGCTGGGGCGGCGGATGCCGAGCCAGGACATGTAGGCCGGCGCCAGGGCCGTCTGCCAGTCGTTGAGGTGCAGCAGGTCGGCCGACCAGAACGGGTCGATCCCGGCGGCGAGTTCCGCCGCCGCCCGGCTGAGGCGGGCGAACCGCAGGTCGTTGTCACCGAAATCGCCGCCGGCATCGCCGTAGGGCGTGCCGTCGCGCTCGTACAGGTCGGGCGCGACCAGCACGTAGACGCCGAGGCCGTCCGGCGTGGTGCCGAAGCCGAGCTCGCAGCCCGGCACGCTGGCGAAGCTGCCGAACCGGGCGATCATGGTCAGGTTTTCGAGGCCGGCCAGCACCCGCGCGTAGCCGGGAATGAGGACGCGGACGTCGTAGTGGCGGCGCAGCGCCCGCGGCAGGGCGCCCGCGACCTCGCCGAGGCCGCCGGTCTTCACGAAATCCGCCATCTCCGGGGTGGCGTAGAGGATGCGGGGGAGAAGGGCGTTGCCGAGCCTGGGATCGGGGTCGGAGACGGATATCGGTGACGGCGGCTCGGCGACCGGGCGCGCACCGAGATCCACGTAAGCCATCGACTCGCCCCCACTCCACCCGCGCCGCTGGTGAAAAGCGGGAACCGCCGCTGCTGCGCTCGGCATTGAAATGCTCCGGAAGGCAATCCGTTCCGTTGCATCGCACAATTCAGGCCAGGTTCAGGCTAATAATTTTCGGCGTGGCCCCGCGTTGTCCTCATGGCTCACCCGCGCCGGACGAATGGGTCGACCGTTTTGCGCCTTTGGCCCGGCCGCGGGCGGGCCGAACGCGCAGTGTGCGCCGCAGCGGACCGGCCGCGGAGCGGACTCAGCGGCCCGCCGGTCCGAGGATCACGCCCTCGTCCGATTCGAGCCTGAGGCCGCCTTCGACCCGGTCGCCGGCCCGGCCGGAACGGGTCGAGAGCAGGATCGTCCAGGCGCCCCCGTCCTCCAGCGGCACGGTCCCGTCGCGGCCGCTGAAATTGAGCAGGATGCGCAGGGTTTCGGCTTCCGCGAAGCGCTCGAAGGCGAAGATGTCGGCGGCGAGATCCAGCGGCAGGTCGAGGCCGCGCCACCCGCCGATCGACAGGGCCGGGTGGTCGCGGCGCAGGGACAGGAGGCGGCGGTAGAGGGTCAGGATCGAGCGGGAATCGTCGCGCATCTCGTCGACGTTGCGCCGATCCGCATCGTCGCTGAGCGGCAGCCAGGGCGTGCCGGTGGAAAAACCGGCATTCGGCGCGTCCTCCCACTGCATCGGCGTGCGCTCCGGGTCGCGCCCGTGGCCGGGCTCGTTGCGTCCCCACGGGTCCTGTGCCCGTTCCGGCGGCACCGGGACATGCCCGAGGCCGATCTCGTCGCCGTAATAGAGGGTCGGCGTGCCCCGCAGGGTGAGAAGCAGCATCGCGGCGATGCGCGCTTGGCGCTCGCCGACGCGGGCGGCGATGCGTGGCTGGTCGTGGTTGCCGAGCACCCAGTTCGGCCAGCCGCCCTCGGGCAAGGCCGCCTCGTACTCCGCCACCAGAGCCGCCACCGCGTCGGCGCGCCACGGCGTCTGGATGAGCTGGAAGTTGAAGGGCAGGTCGGCCCCGGTCAGCCCCGGCCCGTAATAGGCCACCAGCCGCTCGATCGGCAGGTAGATCTCGCCGATCAGCACCCGCTCGCCGTATTCCCGCAGCACCGCGCGCATCCCGGCGATGACCTCGAGCACCTCGGGCCGATCGCAGGAATAGACCTGCTGGAAGCGGTTAATCCCGGCCTGATGCGACTGGAAGTCGGGATTGTGCGGGTTGTCGCGGAATCCCTCGTCCTTGATCAGGTGCCAGATCACGTCGACGCGGAAGCCGTCGACGCCGCGGGCGAGCCAGAAGCGCAGGGCATCGTGCATCGCCGCCCGCACCTGCGGGTTGCGCCAGTTCAGGTCCGGCTGCTCGGGCAGGAAGGCGTGGTAATAGTACTGGCCGGTGGCTGGATCGCAGGTCCAGGCCGGGCCGCCGAAATTCGAGAGCCAGTTGTTCGGCGGGCCGCCGTCGGGGGCCGGATCGCGCCAGATGTACCAGTCGCGCTTCGGGTTCTCGCGGCTCGCCCGGCTCTCGGCGAACCACGGATGCTCGATCGAGCTGTGGTTGGGCACGAAGTCGAGGATCACCTTGAGCCGGCGCCGGTGCGCCTCGCCGATCAGGGCGTCGAAATCCTCCAGCGTGCCGAACAGCGGATCGACGGCGCAGTAATCGGCGACGTCGTAGCCGAAATCGGCCATCGGCGATCGGTAGAACGGCGAGATCCAGACCGCGTCGACGCCGAGCCAGGCGAGGTAGTCCAGCCGCGCCGCGATCCCTCGAAGATCACCGACGCCGTCGCCATCGGTGTCCTGGAACGAGCGCGGATAGACCTGATAGACTGTCCCGCTCTGCCACCAGATCGTTTCGGAGCCGCTCGTCCCGGATATCGGACTTCCCATCGGACCTCCCGCGATGACGCCCGGCATCGGGCGCGCCGTTCCCGAGGTGGCGTAGGGCTGTTCAGGAAGCCTTCAAGCGGTCGGTGCCATTTCTCGTGCGGGCCGGCGGCCGATGCACGAGCGTTGTGTCCACAGTGACACAGACGTGCGGGCACGTGACTTGCGAACGACGTGTTTGCACGCATGTGTCGCGATGTGTCTCGACAAGCCCGGCCACCGGCAACACCATGGTGTGGCAGGGCGACAGACCACGTCGCAGATCATCGTGCCGCCGCAAGAAGAGGGCAGGATCTGCGTTGAACCGACATGCATCAGCTGCTTCGGCTGCAACGAAGGGGGAATCTGAGGTGCTGAACGAAGCTCCGTCCGCTCTCGTCAGAAATGGCGATTCGGACACATCCGCTTCATCGGCGAAGTCGGTCAAGGCCGCCGCCACCTATGTTAAGCCGCGTGAGAGCGCCGGACACGATGCCGTCGTGGCCCTGCGCGAGGACATCCGCGCCAAGCTCGTCTACGTGATCGGCAAGACGCCGGAGGCCGCCCGCGAGCGCGACTGGTTCGCCGCGACGGCTCTGGCCCTGCGCGACCGGATCGTCGATGCCTGCTACCGGGCCCAGTCCGGCACCGTGCCGGACAAGCGCGTCTACTATCTCTCGCTCGAATTCCTGATCGGCCGGCTCCTGTCGGACGCGATGAACAATCTCGGCCTCGTCGAGACCACCCGGGCGGCGCTTCGCGACCTCGGCGTCGATCTCGCCGATGTCGAGGGGGCCGAGCCCGACGCGGCGCTCGGCAATGGCGGCCTCGGACGGCTCGCGGCCTGCTTCATGGAGAGCATGGCGAGCCTGTCGATCCCCGCGATCGGCTACGGCATCCGCTACGACCACGGCATCTTCCGCCAGTCGCTGGAAGACGGCTGGCAGCGCGAGGCGCCCGAGACCTGGCTCGCGGAGGGCAACCCCTGGGAGTTCGCCCGGCCGGAATCGACCTACACGATCGGCTTCGGCGGCCACGTCACCATGACGAGCCAGGGCGACCACCACATCCGCCGCCACTGGCACCCGGCCGAGACCGTGAACGCGGTGGCCTACGACGTGCCGATCGTCGGCTGGCGGGGCAAGCACGTCAACGTCCTGCGCCTTTGGAAGGCGGAGGCCGACGCGCCGGTCGAACTCGCCCGCTTCAATGCCGGCGACCATGTCGGCGCGGTGGCCGGCCGCGCCCGGGCCGAGGCGATCTCGCGGGTGCTCTACCCGAGCGACTCGTCGGCCGAGGGCCAGGAACTGCGCCTGCGCCAGGAGTTCTTCTTCACCTCCGCCTCGCTGCAGGACCTCGTGCGCCGGCACGTGGCGGAGCGCGGCTCCCTGCGCTCCCTGCCCGACCACGCCGCGATCCAGCTCAACGACACGCATCCGGCGATCGCCGTGCCGGAGCTGATGCGCATCCTGATGGAGGACCACGGCCTCTCCTGGGAGGATGCGTGGCAGATCACCACCCACACGCTGCACTACACCAACCACACCCTGCTGCCCGAGGCGCTGGAGACCTGGCCGGTCGAGCTGATGGAGCGGCTGCTGCCGCGCCACATGCAGATCATCTACCTGATCAACTGGCTGCACCTCGAGGAGCAGAGCAAGAACGCAAAGGGCCGGACATCGGGCGGCCCGTTCGACGTATCCACCGTCTCGCTGATCGACGAGTCGCACGGGCGGCGGGTGCGGATGGGGCCGCTGGCCTTCCACGGCTCGCGCCGGGTCAACGGCGTCTCGGCGCTCCATAGCGAGCTGCTGAAATCGACCGTGTTCAAGGATCTCCACGCGATCGAGCCGGAGAAGATCATCAACAAGACCAACGGCATCACCTTCCGCCGCTGGCTGCACAACGCCAACCCGGAGCTGACGGCGCTCGCCGTCGAGGCGGCGGGCGAGGACGTGCTCGACGATCCGACCCGGCTCGAGAGACTCGTGCCGTTCGCCGACGACGCGGACTTCCGCAGGCGCTACGCGGCGATGCGCAAGATCCGCAAGCAACGCCTCGCCCAGGTGATCGCCGAGCGCACCGGCGTCACCGTCGATCCGTCGGCCTTGTTCGACGTGCAGATCAAGCGCATCCATGAGTACAAGCGCCAGCTCCTCAACCTGATCGAGACGGTGGCGCTCTACCAGGCGATCAAGCGGGCGCCGCACGAGGACTGGACCCCGCGGGTCAAGATCTTCGCCGGCAAGGCGGCGCCGAGCTACGTGCAGGCCAAGCTGATCATCAAGCTCGCGGGCGACATCGCGAATGTCGTCAACAACGATCCCGAGATCGGCGACCGGCTGAAGGTGGTGTTCCTGCCGAACTACTCGGTGAGTCTCGCCGAGGTGATCATCCCGGCGGCCGACCTCTCCGAGCAGATCTCGACCGCCGGCATGGAAGCCTCCGGCACCGGCAACATGAAGCTCGCCCTCAACGGCGCGCTCACCGTCGGCACGCTCGACGGCGCCAATATCGAGATCAAGGACCATGTCGGCGCGGAGAACATCTTCATCTTCGGCCTCGACGCCGAAGGGGTGCTCGCCCGCGCGGGTGAGCCGGACTATGCCGCCAAGGCGATCGCGGGCTCCCCGCGGCTGGCCGCGGCGCTCGACGCCATCGCGGGCGGCACCTTCTCGCCGGACGATCCCGGCCGCTTCGTCCCGCTCGTGGACGAGCTGCGCCACGGCGACCGCTACCTGACCACGGTCGATTTCGAGGATTACTGGCGCGTCCAGCGCGAGATCGACGCGGCCTGGAAGCGCCCGGCGCAGTGGTGGCGCGCGGCGATCCTCAACACCGCGCGGATGGCGTGGTTCTCCTCCGACCGCTCGATGCGGGAATACGCCGAGGAGATCTGGCGGGTGAAGGTGGCCTGAGGGCCGGCAGGATCGTGTCACGAAAGGAAGGGAGCGGCCGGATCGGCCGCTCCCTTCTTCGTTCTCGGATCAGGGGGGCAAGCCGCGGTCGCCCATCGCCGACAGGCTTCAAGCCGTCTCGGGCGGGACTACCGTTCCGACGCGGTCGGAGGGCGAACATGGGGAAGGTCGATGGGATCGGCGGCTCCGCAGGCCGCGTAGTTCCGGCGAGCCTCGGTCAACGACAGTCCACGATTGGGGCCGCCGCGGACGAGATCGGCATCGTGGTCGTCCTGCCCGTCGTCTTCCCAGAAACAGACGGGGCAGATTTCGAATCCACCCCGTTCGTCGAGCGTGAGGCAGCGGCAGCAGGGACAGCGGTGGTCTGCCCTCGAATGGTCCGTAGCCATGAACCTTGCCCACTGAACGGCGCGCGATCAGTCTTCCCGATGACGGGAGAAACCACGCGCCGGAGGTGTGATACCGTTCCCAATGGATTGGTTCGGTTCAGCCCCACCCCGTCATCCCGGGGCCGCGCAGCGGAACCCGGGATCCACCCGTGATGCGCGGCTCAATGTGGCATCACGGATGGATTCCGGGTTCGCCTCCGGCGTCCCGGAATGACGGGAAGCAGAACCGAAGGAATCAACCGAAAGCCGTGAGACCCTCACGCCCCCGGCTCGAGCGGGATCGGGTAGTACCGCGCCCCCGCCGCGGCGGCCAGAACCTCCACCGCGCCGAGCGTCGAGGGGCAGCCGGAGGCGTGCACCACGTCGGTCGCCCGTAAGGTGGGGATGTGGGCGGTGAGCGGGCCGGGGCGCACGTCGGGCGCCCGCTGGCGGTGGCGGTCGGCGGCGAGCGTGATGCGGGTCACGCCGGTGGCGCGCAGCCATTCGAGCGACGGGCGCATGTAGAGGTCGAGGGGATCGCGGGCGCCGACCACGAGGCAGATCTCGCGGGCCGGCTCGACGTAGCGCGCGGCGCGGGCGATGGCCCAGATGCCGGCGAACCCCGTCTCCGCCGCCACCAGCACGAGGCGACCGCCGCCGGGGCGGTAGGTGCCGTTGCCGACGGGACCCTTCACCTTCAGCGCGCGGCCGGGCTCGATCGCGCAGCCGAACAGGGCGGTGAGATCCTCGGCGCACTCGCCGCGCAGGTGGAAGACGAGTTCGTTCAGCTCCGCCCCGCCCTCGACGCCGAGCGTCGGCGTGAGCGTGACCGGGCGACCGCCCTCGACCGTGACGACGACCTGATCGCCCGGCTCGAAGGGAAGCCGCCGCTCCAGGGTCGCGACCACCTGCACGACCCGCGGCGCCAGCGCCGTGATCGTGTCGATGCCGCCGGTGCGGCGCGCAAGGGTGCGGGCGAGCGTCCGGGCGGGCGACCTGACGGGCCGGATCGTCGCGTCGGGGTCGGGGGCCGACAGCGTCACCGCCTCCGCCCGCCGGGCCCGGACGGGCAGCCGACGCGAGGCCGGGCCGGCGCCCTGGCCGAGAAGGCCGGTCATCGGCGCGATCACGCCGTCCGCCAGAGCGGTTTCCAGGGAGGTGTCGCCGGGGGAAACCCGCAGCGACTGGCCGTTGACGACAAGCGAGCAACGGGCGCTCGTGGGAGCACGCATGGCGGCAACCCGCTCCGATCAGATGTCAGGTGTCGTGAAGGATCAGCGCGGATCGTGGATCAGGCGCTCGACCAGGGCAGCCCAGCGCGCCCGCACGGCCTGCGCCTCCTCGCCGAGCGTCTCCGCCTCCGCGAGGCCGAGGCTGCTGCGAAGGGCCTCGCTCTCCCGGCGTTCGGCGGCGAGCGCCGCCTTCATCATCGCCACTTCGAGGCGCAGACGGGCGAGATCCGCCTCGCCCGCGGCCGCTTCGGCCGGCACGGGAGCAGGGGCTTCCTCGGAGATTTCGACGGGGGACTCGGCGACGGCCTCGACCGGAGCGTCGGCCGCCGCGTCGGCGACGACCGAACGCGGCTGCGCCGCGCCGGCGAGATGCGCATGGATCGGCCGCGTCATCAGGCGCCGCATCGCGTTGCCGGAGGGGGCCGGGCTCCTGCGTCTCGTCGCCTCGATCATCGTCCATCCTCAGACCGTCGGGCGCCGAACAGGCGGCCCGGATACTTCAGGTGGACCTTCCGCCAACATGGTTAAGGGAGGTTTAAACGAAAACCCGAGCGACCCGCCTCATCGCGGGACCAGGGGCCGGGGTCAGGCCGCCTCGGGGGCGGCGCCGACGAGCTGGCGGGCCTGGAGCACGGTCATCGGCTCGCCGAAGGCCGCCCCTTGTGCGTAGTCGCAGCCGAGTTCCTGCAGCCCCTGCGCGTCCTCCTCCGACTCCGCCCCCTCGGCGATGGTGGCGAGCCCCAGTTCCTGCCCCATCCGCAGGACCGAGCGCAGCATGGCGGTGCGGCCCTGGCCCATCTGGCGCACGAAGCTCTGGTCGATCTTGATCGTGTCGAAGGGGAAGCGCTGGAGATAGGAGATCGCCGAGTAGCCGGTGCCGAAATCGTCGAGGACGAGGCCGGCGCCGAGGTCGTGGATGCGGGTGAGCATCTGAGCGGCGTATTCCGGGTTCTCCATCACCAGCCCCTCGGCCATCTCCAGCTTGAGCGAGCCGGGCAGCACGCCGGTGCGGGCGATCACCGTCTTCACGTCGTGCAGGAGGTCGTGGCGCAGGAGCTGGCGCGAGGAGACGTTGACCGAGGCGAAGATCGGCGGCTCGACGTCGAGGGAGCGCTGCCAGGCGGCGAGTTCGAGCGCGGTGCGCTCGATCGCGAAATTGCCGAGCGGGACGATGACGCCGGTCTCTTCGGCCACCGGCAGGAAGGTCGAGGGCGGGATGCGGCCGAGCTTCGGATGGTCCCAGCGCAGCAGCGTCTCGAAGCCGGCGACGGTGCGGTCTTCGAGCCGCACGATCGGCTGGAACAGCACCTTGATCTCGTTGCGCTCCAGCGCCTTGCGCAGGTCGGCCTCCAGCATGAGCCGGTCGGAGCGCTCCAGCCGCATGTTGGCGCGGAACACCTCGATCCGGTCGCCGCCGCCGCGCTTGGCCTGGATCATCGCCATCTCGGCGTTCTTGAACACTTCTTCGCGCCGCGTCTGTCCCGTGCTCTGGCCGCCGGCGCCCGGCGTCGCCTCGTGGAGCGCGATGCCGATGGAGACGGTGAGGAACACCTCGCGGTCGGCGTAGGTGACGGGGGTGGCGATGGCGCGCCGGATCATCTCGGCGAAGGAGAGGATGCGGTCGGGCTCGCGCTCGGAGAGCAGGATCACCGCGAATTCGTCGCCCGCGACCCGGGCCAGGGTGTCCTGCGGGCGCAGCAGCCGCCCGAGCCGGCGCGAGAGGGTGAGCAGGATCGAATCGCCCGCCGAGAGGCCGATGGCGTCGTTGATCGCCTTGAACCGGTCGATGTCGAGGGCGATCACCGCGGGCTTGAGGCGCGGATCCTGGCTCGCCAGCGCCAGCGCCGCCTCCAGCCGGTCGTGGAACAGCTCGCGGTTCGGCAGGCCGGTGAGGCTGTCGTGCACGGCGTCGTGCAGCAGCCGCTCCTCGGCGGTCTTCGCCTCGGTGACGTCGCTGATGGTGCCGACGATGCGGATCACCTCGCCGTCGGTGCCGATCACGGGGCGCGCCTTGAGCCGGTACCACGCGTAGGGGCCGTCCGCCGAACGCAGGCGGAAATCGTGGATGATGCGCCCGCGCCGCTCCTCGATCACCGTGTCGAGGGCCGCCGAGTAGCGCTCCACGTCGAAGGGATGGAGCAGGCCGAGCCAGTTCGCCGCCGGCCCTTCGAGAGCGCCGCGCTTGAGCCCGAGCTGCGCCTCGATCTCCGGGCCGGCGAAGACGCGGTCGCTGGGCACGTCCCAGTCGAACACGATGTCGCCCGCCCCCGTCAGCGCCAGCGCCCGGCGCTCGGTGTCGGAGACGAGGCTGTGGCTCAGGCCGCCGCCGGCGAAGGCGTGCTGCATGACCGTGAAGCCGATCAGCATGACGATGAGCACGAGGCCGCCGATCAGTGCCGGCTGCACGAGGTCGGAGCCGATCTGCCCGGTGATGGCGAAGCCCGCCGCCACCACCCAGACCAGCAGCAGCAGCCAGGTCGGCACCAGCAGGATGGCCCGGTCGTAGCCGTTATGGACGGCGAGATAGAGGATCAGCAGGAGCCCGACGCCCGCCACCGCGGCGATGGAGATGCGCGCCACGCCCGCCGCCACCGGCGGGTCGAACACCGCGAGCGCCACGAGGCCGGCGAGGAAGGTCAGCCAGAAGAAGGCGACGTGGCTGTAGCGCACGTGCCAGCGCGACAGGTTCAGGTAGGCGAACAGGAAGACGAGGAGCGTCGCCCCGAGCACGGCTTCGGCGGAGGCACGGTAGATCCGCTCGGCGAGTTCGGTGACGGGGAAGACCCGCTGCAGGAAGCCGAAATCGATGCAGGCATAGGCCAGCACCGCCCAGGAAAGCGCGGCCGCCGCGGGGAAGATGATCGCGCCCTTCACCACGAAGATGATGGTGAGGAACAGCGCGAGCAGCCCGGCAATGCCGATGATGATGCCCTTGTAGAGGGTCAGCCCCGAGGTCTTCTTGCGGTAGGCGTCCTGATCCCAGAGGTAGACCTGGGGGATGTTCGGACCCTTCAGCTCGGCGACGTAGGTCACCGTCGTACCGGGATCGATGGTGATCAGGAACTGGTCGGCGTCGAGGCTCTCGTCGCGCTCCGGCCGGATCCCCTCGCTCGCGGTGATCGCGGCGATGCGCGAGCCGCCGAGATCGGGCCAGATCACTCCGGAGCCGACGAGGCGGAAATGCGGGGCGACAAGCAGGCGGTCGATCTGCTCGTCGGTGTCGTTGGTGAGCGCGAACACCATCCAGTCGGGCCGTGCGCCCGCCTCGCGCGCCTTCACCGCGATGCGCCGCACGATGCCGTCCTTGCCCGGCGCGGTGGAGATCTGGATCAGGTCGCCGTCCGAGCGGTAGCGCTCGATCGTCGGCGTCAGGTCGATCGCGGGCGCGTCGAGGGTGACGCGCACGGCCTCGACCGCGTAGGCGGGGGCGGTGGTCCCGAGGAGGCAGGCGAGGGAGCCCGCCGCGGCCGTCAGGATCGCGAGGACCAGGGCAAGGGCCAGTGAAAGCGTGCGCAACGGGCGATTCTTGACAACCGGCTTGAGCGGTGGGGGCGAGCGGCCAAGTCGTATCGGCGGCTCCCCGCCCCCGCAAGGCAAGCCGGCCGTGACGCGCGGCCCGCCCACCGCTCTTTCGGAGGACCGCGTCACGCGGATCGCGTGGCTTTGCGGCCAAAACAAGTTGGGAGCGGTCGCCGCGGCCTCGCTTGGGCCGGTGCGGGCGGGTAGAGCGGGGGCTATGCGAAGGATCGGACGACAAAGCCGAAAAACCCTCCCCCCATTCGATCTCGGACTTGTCCGAGGTCTGCACCCAGCTGCCCAGGTCGGGCAGGCCCGACACGGGTGGGGGAGGGTGGCCGCGGAGCAGGGGGAAGAGGGGCAGCGCGACGGTGCCGCCCTCGGGCGGCGTAGGCTCAGTGGAAGCGGTGCTCCCCTCATCCGGCCTCCTTCGGGGGCCACCCTCTCCCGCGGAGGGGAGAGGGCCTGCTCGCGATTTCCGGCAGCGCGATGACCCTCGCCCCCCTCCTCATCGTGCCGCTGGCGGCCCTCCTGTCCGCCGGGCTCATCGTCCTGCTGAAGCCGCTGCTGCGGCGCTACGCCCTGGCCCGGCCGAATGCCCGTTCCAGCCACCGGGTGCCGACACCCCAGGGCGGCGGGATCGCGATCATCGCCGCCGCGCTGGTCACGACGGCCGTCCTGGCCGTGCCGGCCGGGATCACGCTCGAAGGTGCCGAACTGCCGGTGCTGGCACTCTCCGTTCTCGTGCTCGCCGCGACCGGCGCCGTCGACGACATCCGGCCGCTGCCGGCCTCGCTCCGGCTCGTGATCCAGGCGGGGGCAGTCGCCGCCGTCGTGCTCACCGCCGAGGGCCGTCTGCTGCCGGAAGCCCCGCTCTGGCTGGAACGGGCCTTCGCGATCCTTGCCGGGCTCTGGTTCGTGAACCTCGTCAACTTCATGGACGGGCTCGACTGGATGACGCTGGCCGAGTTCGTGCCGCCGTTGGCCTTCCTGTTCGCCCTCGGCCTCGCGGGCCGCTCCGCGCCGGAGCCGACGCTGGTCGCCGGGGCCCTGCTCGGCGGGCTCATCGGCTTCGCGCCGTTCAACCGCCCGGTGGCGCGGCTGTTCATGGGCGATGTCGGCTCGCTGCCGGTGGGGCTGATCGTGGCGTGGCTGCTGTTCCGCCTCGCGGGCGAAGGCGGGCTCGCCGCCGCGCTGATCCTGCCGCTCTATCCGCTGGCCGACGCGACGCTCACCCTGCTGTGGCGCCTGCGGCGGGGCGAGCCGGTGTGGCAGGCCCATCGCAGCCATTATTATCAGGTCGCCACCGTCAACGGCTTCTCCGTGCCGGGCGTGGTCGGCGCGGTCTTCGCCGTGCAGGCGGCGCTGGCCGCTTTGGCGGGCGCGACCTTGCTTTGGCCGTCTCTGCCCGTCACGCTCGCCTGCCTCGTCGTCGCGGCGGGGCTCGTCGGATGGCTGCTGCGCCGGTTCGCGGCGCCGCGGATCGCCAGCGCGTGAGGGAAAACGGGTGAGCGGAAAGCTGATCGCGCTGACGGGAGCCACCGGCTTCATCGGACGCCACCTGCTGCGGTCGCTCTCGGCGCGGGGCTATCGGGTGCGGGTGCTGCTGCGCCGGCCGGTCGCGGTGCCCGACGGCGCGAGCGGCGCGGTGGTGGGCGATCTGGCCCGGCCGATGAACATGGCCGCCGCGCTCGCCGGCGTCGATGCGGTGGTGCATTCGGCGGGCCTCGCCCACGCCATGTCCGGCGCGCCCGAGGACGATTTCCGCAATTCCAACACCGAGGCGACGCGCACGCTCGCGGAAGCCGCGCAGCGGGCCAAGGTGGGACGCTTCGTCTTCCTGTCCTCGATCCGGGCGCAGGCCGGTTCGAGCGCCCCGGCGCCCCTCTCCGAGGCGGACGCGCCGGCGCCGACCGATCCGTACGGCCGCTCGAAGCTCGCCGCGGAGGGAGCGCTGGCGGGGACCGGGCTCGACTGGGTCGCCCTGCGCCCGGTGCTCGTCTACGGCGCCGGGGTGAAGGGCAACATGGCGGCGCTGTTGACGCTCGCCCGCACGCCCTATCCGCTGCCGCTGGCGAGCCTGACCGGCCGCCGCTCGCTGGTCTCGGTCGAGAGCCTCGCGGGCGCGGTCGCCACCGTTCTGGAAACCCCCGGCCCCCTGCGGCGGCCGCTGGTGGTGGCCGATCCCGATCCGCTGACCCTGCCCGAGATGCTGGCCGCGCTCCGCGCCGGCCTCGGCCGCGGGCCCGGCCTGCTGCCCTGCCCGGTGCCGCTGATCGGGCTCGCCTGCCGCGCCGCCGGCCGCGAGGCCGCCTTCGACCGGCTGTCCGGCTCGCTCGTCGCCCGTGCCGAGGGCCTGGAGGCCCTGGGCTGGCGGCCGGCGCAGGCGTCGCGGGACGGGCTCGCGGCGCTGGCGCGGGCCGGCGGTTGAGGGCTCAGGCGGCCTTGAGCGCCGCCGCCGCGTCGAGGGCGCCGGCCAGCGCCCGCTCGCGGGCCTCCGACCCCAGGGCGATCCCTTCGGCGACGATGATCTCCGGCGCCGTGATGCCGATGAAGGCCAGCACCGTGCGCAGATAGGTCTCCGCGTGCTCGGCGGCGGCGGCGGGGGTGCCCGGTCCGTAGAGGCCGCCGCGCGAGACGACGGCGATGACCCGCTTGCCGCCCGCGAGGCCCTCGGCCCCGGACGGTCCGTAGCGGAAGGTGACGCCCGCCACGAGGATGCGGTCGATCCAGGCCTTGAGCTGGCTCGACAGGGTGAAGTTGTAGAGCGGCGCGCCGATCACCACGATGTCCGCCGCGAGGAATTCCTCCAGCACCTGCCGCCCGAGATCGACGTCGTGCTGCACGTCTGGCGTGTTCGTGGCGTTCGGCTGCGCTCCGGCGAGGACCGCGCCGGAGAGGTGCGGCAGCGGCGTCCGCGCGAGGTCGCGGTAGGTGACGTCGAGACCGGGATGCTGCGCCCGCAGGCGGTCCACGATGGCCGCGGAGACGGTCCGGCTGACGGAATGCGGCCCCAGGATGCTGCCGTCGACGTGAAGGAGCTTCATGTTTGATCCTCGGTATCAGAAATGAACCGAGGCGCTATAGATAACCACCACCATCCGCGCGCAAGGAGGCACATTCTTGGAACCCGGGCACATCGAGGGAACCGACGCGACGCCGCGGCCCGACCATTCCGGGCAGGATTGCCGCCTCGTCGGCACGGTGCTGGCGCGGATCGGCGACAAGTGGAGCGTCCTCGTCGTCATGATGCTGGGGGACGGTCCGCGGCGCTTCAACGAGCTGAAGCGGATGATCGGCGGCATCTCGCAGCGGATGCTAACCTTCACCCTGCGCGGGCTGGAGCGCGACGGCCTCGTGACGCGCACGATCTTCCCGACGATCCCGCCGCGGGTCGATTACGAGCTGACCGAACTCGGGCGCTCGCTCCGGGAGCCGATCCAGGCGCTCGGCGCCTGGGCCTTCGCCCACCTGCCGGAGATCCAGGAGGCCCGCGCCCGCTTCGACCGCCGCGACGGCGACGGAGCCTGAGCCTCCGGGCTTTAGCCTCAGGCGGTCGCCGCCTCGGCGGCTTGCGCCGACGGGGCGATGCTCTCGGGCGTCGTGTTCGGAACCGCCCCGGCCCGGTTGCGGAAGTCGGGGATCGCCTCCTCGAACACGGCTTCCGCCGCCGCCCGGTCGCCGCGCGTCACCGCCTCGCGCAGGCGCTCGGTCCAGCCGGCGAGCACCGTGCGGTCGGCGAAGACCGGCTTGGCCGCCATCACGCCCTCGATCCCGGCCAGCGCCACGCGCGGCTCCTCCTTGGCGAAGAGGATCTCGTTGAGCCGCTCGCCCGGCCGCGCGCCGGTGACCTGGATCTCGATCTCCTCGCCGGGCTCGAAGCCGGCGAGCCGGATCATCCGTTCGGCGAGGTCGCGGATGCGCACGGGCTGGCCCATCTTCAGCACGTAGACCGCCGCGCGCTGGTCGCCGGCATCGCCGCGCCCTTCCGCGTCGGCGTGGGAGGCGGCGGTGAGCACGAGGTCGGACGCCTCGCGCACGGTCATGAAGTAGCGCACCATCTCGGCGTGCGTCACCGTGACCGGGCCGCCGCGGGCAATCTGCGCCTTGAACACCGGCACCACCGAGCCCGCCGAGCCCAGCACGTTGCCGAAGCGCACGGCGATGAGCCGGGTCGCCGCCGGGCCCGAGCGTTCCGCGTCCAGCGCTTGCGCGACCATCTCGGCGAAGCGCTTGGTGACGCCGAGCTGCGAGACCGGCTCGATCGCCTTGTCGGTGGAGATCATCACCAGGGCGCGGGCGCCGGCCGCCACGGTGGCGTCGGCCACGTTGATCGAGCCGAACACGTTGGTCTTGATGCCCTCCGCCCAGTCGCGCTCGAGATAGGGCACCTGCTTCAGCGCCGCGGCGTGGAACACGTAGGTCGGCCGGAAGTCGCGGAGGATGGCGTGCAGCCGCTCGCGGTCGCGGATGTCGGCGAGCGCGCCCTCGACCTCCGCCTCGGCGTGGAGCAGGGCCGGGCCGTTGAGGACCGCGTGCAGGGCCGGCTCCGAATTCTCGATCACGAGCAGCGCCGAGGCGCCGAAGGCGACGGCGCGGGCGCAGATCTCCGCGCCGATCGAGCCGCCGCCGCCGGTCACGACGACGCGGGCGCCGGCGAGGAAGCGTTCGAGCCGCGGCCGGTCGATGGCGACGGTCGGGCGCAGGAGCAGATCCTCGATCTCCAGCGGCGCGAGTTCGGCGTCGCGCATCCCCTCGCCGAGGCTGGTGACGCGGGCGAGCGGCAGGCCGAGCCGCCGGGCGCGGGCGATCAGGTCGTCGGGCTCGGATTCGGGGGCCAGCGCGCTCGGCGTCGCCACGAGCCGGCGCACCGGCAGGCCGCGGTTGGCCAGGTCGGCCACCACCTGTTCGAGGTCGCGGAACCCGCCGAGCACGGGGACGCCGCGCATCATCTGGCCCGCCTCGTCCGCCCGCGGCGAGAGGATGCCCTTCGGCGAGAGCCGCTTCACCGAGCCGGATTCGATTGCCCGCAGGACGATCTCGATGTCGGCACCGCGGCCGAGCAGCAGCGTCGGCGTGGTGGCGCCCCGCGCCTGGCTCTGCCGCGAGCGGGCGTATTTCAGGTAGCGGAAGGCCAGCCGCGGCCCGCCGAGCAGGAAGATCTGCAGCACCCAGTAGAGGGCGATGGCGACCTTGCCGAAGAAGTAGAACCCGTAGAGGTTCGAGGAGACCAGCACGTAGTCGAGCACGAGCAGCGTCAGCGCGGTGACGCTGGCGGCGCGCACGATGCCGGCGAGGTCGGGCAGCGAGGCGAAGCGCCACTTGGTGCGGTAGAGCCGGAACCACGCGTAGATCAGCCCGGCATAGGCCAGGAACGGCGGCAGCAGCAGCGGCAGCGCGTGCAGGCGCTCGGCGAGCGCCCCGTCCTGGAAGCGGAAGACGAAGGTCAGCACCACGGCCGCCGCGGTCGCGGCGAGGTCGTGGACGACCATCACCGCCGTCTTGAAGGTGCGCTTCTGCATGGTGCTTTGTGTCAGAGCATCGGCCCGAACGAGGATGCCGGTTTCCGGCCGACGGCCGATGCTCAGGCCGAGCGCGGTATCGGCGCCGACCGGGGGGATGTCAACGCGCGGCGCGGACCGCCTTGGCGACCGCTCCGTCCGCATCGCCGAGATCCGGGGCGTCGATGTGGCGATAGCGCGCCTGGATCAGGCCGAAGGCGCCGAAGGCGAAATGGCCGGCGGCGACGATGGCGAGCAGCACCCAGCCGTAGGGCTGAGCCCTGAGGGCCGAGAAGGCGCCCGACAGGCCGGTTGCATCCGAGGAGGCCTGCGTCCAGGCGGCGGTGAGCACGAAGCCGCCGATCATCAGGAAGACGAGGCCGCGCGCCGCGTAGCCGAACCGGCCGAGCCGGGCGGCCCATGTCTCCGAGCCCGAGGGAAGGGAGAGCCGCTCGGTGACGTTGCCCTTCCAGGCCTTGGCGGCGTAGCCGATCCCGGCGCCGACGATGCCGAGGCCGACGATCCCGACGAGCCACGGGCCGAGGGGCTGGGCGAGCAGCCACTTGGTCCAGTCCCGCACCCCGTCCCCGCCGGCGGAGGCGCGGCCGATGCCGAAGGCGAGCTGCCCCGCGGTGAGGGCGAGGCCGGCATAGATCACGGCGCTGATCAGGTGGGCACCGCGCACGGCGAGGGCCTTGGGCGAGCGCCCGCGCCGGTCCGCGTCGGTCGCGCCCTCGACGAGGCGCCACAGGGCGAAGCCCGCGAGGCCGAGCGCGATCAGCCCGACGATGACGACGCCGAAGGGGCCGCCGAGCACGGCGCGGATCGCGCTCTTGCTGTCGCCGGCCGAGCCGCCTTGCCCGAAGGCGGCGAGCACGGCGAGCGCCCCCACGACGCAGTAGACGACGCCGCGGGCGCCGTAGCCGAAGCGGGCGAAGTGCTCCAGCGCGTTGTCGTTCCGGCTCCAAGCCATCCCGGTTCAGTCGCGCTCGCGGTCGGGCTTGCCGGCCAGCGCCACGTAGAAGCCGAGCCCGTCGCCCGCGGGCAGCGTCTGCAGCCGGTCGATCCAGCCGCGGCGCTTGGCGTCGAGGAGCTGGCGCCCGATCGGCTGGAACAGGGTCTCGCCCCCGCCCTCCGGCGGCGGATCGAGGCGGATCGCCACGGTCTTGCCCTTGGCGAAGCGGCTGCGCTCCAGCATGTCGGTCAGCGAGGCTTCCGCGGTCGGGCGGTTGGCCCCGCGCAGATCGAGCACCGATTCCGCGTCGGTGACTCCGAGCGAGCCGCGCAGCTTGTTGGCGTAGTAGTCTTCGAAATGGGGCAAGGCCGGTCCCGCGCGGGTTCGTCGTCTAGAAGGCGATGTCGTCGTAGATCTCGGCAACGGCTAAGCGGCCGCCGAGTTCGGGCAGGTCGATCGCGGCGTTCAGGTCCCGGGCCTCGAACGCCCAGAAGCCGTCGGCGTCGCGCCGCCAGACCTCGACCCGCGGCTCGTCCTGATAGACGATCAGGGAAACCTTGAGCGAGGCGACGCTGCGATAGAAGTCGGTCTTGCGGCCGCGGTCCCGGCTCATGGTCGAGGGCGAGAGCACCTCCGCCACGAGGACGGGGTCGCGGGCATAGCCGTCCTTCAGCATCGGGCCGCCGCGCACCACCACGTCGGGGATCGGCGCGAAGGTGTCCATGGCCTCGCTCAGCACGGCGATGCCGGGAACGGCGCGGCAGCCGCGGTCTCGCCCGAATGACCGGAGGTGCCGGACCAAGTTCGCGACGATCTGCTGATGCCGCTCGCTCTGCGGCGCCATCGGCACCGGCTCGCCGTCGATCAGCTCCCAGCGTTCCTCGTCGGGAAGGGGAGCGACCCAGGCCTGATACTCCGCGACCCGCATGCCGGGGTCGCGCCGAAGGGCGAGCGCCATCGAGGGACCTCCGAGAACGAGCCCGATGCTAGCATCGCCCGTCCGGCAGGCAAGCGCTCTGCGGTGCAGGATCAGAGGGTGAGGCGCGCATAGACCTTCGAGACCGGCAGCGTGCCGCCGAGTTCGGGCAGCTCGATGACCGTGTCGGGGCCGGCGAGCTGGACCGTCCAGTCCGGCGCACGGCGCCAGACCTCCACCCGCGCCTCGTCCTGATGCACGAGCAGGAGCACGGCGAGCGAGGGGATGCTCTGGTAGAACTCGGTCTTGCGGCCGCGGTCGAGCAGGAGGGTCGAGGGGGAGAGAACCTCGACGACGAGCAAAGGATCGCTGGTGTAACCGTCTTCCGGCGGCTCGCCGCATTGCACCACCACGTCCGGGATGGGCGCGTAGTCATCCATGGCCTCGCTCAGGATCGCGAGTCCCGGATAGGCACCACAGCCTCGGCGCTCGGCGAGGTCGTCGAGATGCTTGGCGATATTCATGACGATGCGCTGATGCCGGCCCTTGGCAGGCGACATCAGCACCGGCACGCCTTCGATCAATTCCCAGCGCTCGCCGTCCGGCCGCGTCGCGGCCCAATCCCGATACTCGACAACCCGCATGCGTGTATCGCGGCGCGCCGGTACAGCCATCGCCGTCGTCTCCTGTGCGAAGGCCGGAACGTAACGAAAAAGGGCCGCCCCGAACAGGGCGGCCCCAATGACCTTCAGCGCAGAAGCACTCAGCCGTGCACGAGCACGTTGCGGAACTGCCAGGGATCGCTCGGATCGATGTCCTCCGGGAACAGGCCCGGACGGTCGGTGAGCGGGGTCCAGTCGGTGTAGACGCCCACGACCGGGCCGAGATACGGCGTCTGCACGTCCAGGCAGCGGCGGAAGTCGATCTCGTCGGCCTCGACGATGCCGGCCTCCGGATTCTCCAGCGCCCAGACCATGCCGGCGAGCACGGCGGAGGTCACCTGAAGGCCGGTGGCGTTCTGGTAGGGGGCGATGCGCCGGGTCTCCTCGATGGAGAGCTGCGAGCCGTACCAGTAGGCGTTCTTCTTGTGGCCGTAGAGGAGGACGCCGAGCTCGTCGATGCCGTCGACGATCTCGTTCTCGTCGAGGATGTGCTGGCGCTCCTGCACCTTGCCGGCATTGCCCCACATCTCGTGCAGCGAGAGCACGGCGTCGTTGGCCGGGTGATAGGCGTAGTGGCAGGTCGGGCGGTAGACCGCCTCGTCGCCCTCGCGGACCGTGTAGTAGTCCGAGATCGAGATCGCCTCGTTGTGGGTCACGAGGAAGCCGAACTGCGCGCCCGCGGTCGGCACCCAGGTGCGCACGCGGGTGTCGGCGCCGGGCTGGAGCAGGAAGATCGCGCAGCGCGAGCCCTTGGTCTGGCCCTCGGCGTTGGCGGGCTTCCAGGTCTCGTGCGTGCCCCAGCCGAGTTCGGCCGGCTGGTTGCCCTCGGAGACGAAGCCCTCGACCGACCAGGTGTTGACGAACACGCCCATCGGCTTCGGATGCTTGGCGCGCTGGGTGTCGCGCTCGGCGATGTGGACGCCCTTGACGCCGAGTTCGCGCATCAGCGCGGCCCATTCCTCGCGGCTCTTCGGCTCGGGGGTGGTCGAGCCGGTATCCTTGGCGATGTTGAGGAGCGCCTGCTTGACGAACCACGAGACCATGCCCGGATTGGCGCCGCAGCACGACACCGCGGTCGGGCCGCCGGGGGCGGCGCGGCGGGCGGCGAGGATGTTCTCGCGCAGCGCGTAGTTCGTGCGGTCGGCCTGGCTCAGGTCCTTGTCGAAGTAGAAGCCGGCCCAGGGCTCGGCCACCGTGTCGATGTAGAGCGCGCCGAGTTCGCGGCAGAGTTCGAGGATGTCGCGCGAGGAGGTGTCGACCGACAGGTTCACGCAGAAGCCCTGGCCGCCGCCCTCGGTGAGGAGCGGGGTGAGAACGTCGCGGTAGTTCTCCTTCGTCAGCGCGACCTTCTCGAACCGCAGGCCGTGCTTGTCGGCGAGATCCTTGTGCGCGTCGGACGGGTCGATGACCGTGAAGCGGCTCTTGTCGTACGTGAAATGCCGCTCGATCAGGGGAAGGGTTCCCCGCCCGATCGAACCGAAGCCGATCATGACGATCGGGCCGGTGATGCGGCCGTGGACCGGCCAATCCTTCTGCGGGCCATCGGACATGCGCGGACACTCCTTGTCGAGGCTGCTCTACGGTTGAGAGCGGCGTGCTTGATGCCTGGAAATGACGAGCGGATGACGGTTCGGCGCCTGCCGGTCAACCGGTCGGTTCAAGAGAATGTTGCGGAACTGTGAAGGAAGCGGAGCCTCGGCCATGACTGAATCGCATGGCTCAAGCGAGTTCGCGTCGGAGGTGCGCGCTGAGGAAGCTGCCTATGTTGCGATGCAACAAAAGAGGGGACGTCCAGGAGCCGCCAGCACGCACAGGGATTTGAGCTATGCTGACCGTTCTCACCGCCCCGACCCTGCATCCGGAAGTCGAGTCGCTCGACCGCGATCCGGGCATCATCACGCTCCTGAGCGCCCTCGTCCGCAACAGCGGCCACGCCGTCCACGCCGCGGCCCGGCATGCCCGCGCCTACCACGCGAGCGCGAGCCGGCTGTCGTTCTCCTCCGCGGCGTGGCCCTATCATCGCTGAGGTCGCGGGGACGATGACCGCTCGCTTCGAGGCGGCGATCCGCGGCGTCGAGAAGTGATGACAGTTTTATGACAACGGTGCGAACCGGCTGAGCCGTTCTCGGGTTGACCGGAGAGACCTGGGCGGACACCGCCCCGGGGCGGAGCGCAGCCATGATCTTCCGCAGCATCGGTGAACTCATCGAGGGCCGGCCTCTCCACGCTGTCGGCAGCCATGAAACCATCCTCGAGGTCTGCCGCCGCCTCGACGGCCACCATGTCGGTGCGCTGGCGGTTCTCGACGGCGACGAACTCGTCGGCATCATCAGCGAGCGGGACGTCGTGTCCCGCGTCGTCGCCCGCGGGCGAAGCCCGGCCGAGACGCCGGTGCGGTCGGCGATGACGCCGGATCCGAAGACCGTCGAGATCGGCGACGGCCTCGCCGACGCGCTGCAGGCGATGCTCGACGGCCATTTCCGCCACCTCCCGGTGATGCGGGACGGCCGGGCGGTCGGCATGATCTCGATGCGCGACATCCCGACCGAGTACCGCCTCATGTACCAGCGCTTCCGCGAGGCGCGGCAGGCGCAGGAGGCGGTCGAGGCCTGACGGCGGTCCGGAGGGAGGCGGGCGGAGCCGCCCTCACCGTGGGATCAGGCGGCGCGTCGTCGCGCGGCGACCGCGGCGATGTCGGCGGCGACCTCCGGTAGGGTGTCGAGCGCGCCCGTCGCGCGCAGCACGCCCGCGGCGCCTTCGAGCGCGCCGGCCGCGAGTTCCAGTCCGAGGAAGCGCTCGCGCTCGAACGGGCCGGGCATGTAGAGGTCGGCGGCCTTCGCCTGCGCGAAACCGAAGCGGGCGTAATAGGGGGCGTCACCCACCAGCAGCACGGCACCATGGCCGAGGTCCGCGGCCTTGGCGAGGGCCCCGCGCATCAGCGTTCCGCCGAGACCGACGCCCTGCAGCGCCGGATCGACCGCGAGCGGGCCGAGCAGAAGGGCCGGACGGCCGCAGCCGGTCTCGACATCCCACAGCCGCACGGTGCCGACGAGCTTTTCGTCCCGCACGGCGGAGAGGGCGAGGCCGCGCGCGGGACGGCGGCCCTCGCGCAGGCGCTGCGAGGTCTTCAGGAAGCGGCTCGGACCGAAGCAGGCGTCGAGCAGGTGCTCGCGGGCTGCGACGTCCGAGGCGATCTCATCGCGGATCTGGATCACGGCCGTACCCTCCCAGGTCGCTGACAAGCGGGAAGAAACAGCCCTCGCACCCGCGGGAAGCGGGCCGTCCGGGACACATCGACGGGCGCGCCTCGTGAGGCGCGCGGCTCTTCTGAAGGGAAAGGCGTGAACGAAGCCTGACCGGCCCCGCAGCGGAGCGCGGGGCCCCGCGCGGATCAGATCACGATCTGTTCGAGCGGCGGGAAGCCGTTGAAGGCCACCGCGGCGTAGGTCGTGGTGTAGGCGCCCGCGCCCTCGATCCACACCTTGTCGCCGATCGAGAGGGAGACCGGCAGCGGGTAGTGGTTCTTCTCGTAGAGCACGTCGACCGAGTCGCAGGTCGGGCCGGCGACGACGCAGGGGCTCATGCGGTCCTCGTCGTGGTCGGTCAGAATCGCGTAGCGGATCGACTCGTCCATGGTCTCGGCCAGCCCGCCGAACTTGCCGATGTCGAGATAGACCCAGCGCACCTCGTCCTCGGCCTCCGACTTCTTGGAGACGAGAACGACCTCGGCCTCGATCATCCCGGCATTGCCGACCATGCCGCGGCCCGGCTCGATGATCGTCTCCGGGATCCGGTTGCCGAAATGCTTGGTCAGCGCGCGGAAGATCGCGTCGCCGTAGGATTCCACGCCCGGCACCTGCTTGAGGTACTTGGTGGGGAAGCCGCCGCCGAGGTTGACCATCGACAGGCCGATGCCGCGCAGCGCGCATTCGCGGAAGATCTCGGAGGCCGAGGCGAGCGCCCCGTCCCAGGCCTCGGTGTTGGCCTGCTGCGAGCCGACGTGGAAGGAGACGCCGTAGGCGTGCAGGCCGTGCCGGTGGGCGTGCTCCAGCACGTTCACCGCCATCTCCGGCTCGCAGCCGAATTTTCTCGAAAGGGGCCAATCCGCGCCCGCACCGTCGCACAGGATGCGGCAGAAGACCTGGACGTCGGCGGCCGCGACCTCGGCCTGCGTCGTCGCGGAAAGAATCTTCTCGACCTCGGCCTGGCAATCGACGGCGAAGAGGCGGATGCCGAGCTTGAGCGCGCGGACGACGTCGCGCTCCTTCTTGATGGTGTTGCCGAAGGAGACGCGGTCGGCGGTGGCGCCGGCGGCGAGCGCCATCTCGATCTCGGCCACCGAGGCGGTGTCGAAGCAGGAGCCCATCTCGGCGAGCAGGCGCAGCACTTCCGGGGCCGGGTTCGCCTTCACGGCGTAGAACACGCGGGTGTCGGGCAGCGCGCGGGCGAAGGCGGTGTAGTTGTCGCGCACGACCTCGAGGTCGAGCACCATCACCGGACCCTCGTCCCGGCCGAGATCACGGCGCGCGCGCAGGTAATCGCGGATGCGATCGGTCATTGGTCGTCCCCACCACAGGTTCGAGGCGCCATCGTCGGGCGCGAGATCGAATCGGGACGGCCCGGACACGAGCCGTCGGCGTCAGGGGGCGATGCGTCGCATCATCCGTGCGCTTTGGAGACGCGCGGATGGCAACAGGCGCAGAGCACCCGGAAGCTGCCGTGGATTGGATGGGGGGAACCCCAACCGCACGCCGGGCAAGGAAAAACAAGCCTCTTCGGTGTCGGCCTTTGGAGGAGCCGACGAGACCAAAAAAGCCCGTTCGTCGTTGCTTTAAGCTGCGTCCCCCGTGGAGAGCGGGGTTCGCCGGTTTCGCCTCCGGCTGCCGGTTGTTGTTGGAGTCTGGTGTTGCCACCCGGATGCCGGCCGTAGGGATCCACCCTTGCGACCATCGATCCTTTAAGACCCCTGGCGGCTGTCCGGCAGTTGACCGGATGCCCACCAACCGACACGCGGCCACAGGCACGTGCGAAATTGGGCAGGGGCGATATACGGCGGAGGGCTCCCGGCGACAAGGGAAAAAGGCCGATTCCACTCTGGATTTCGGGGATCGAGGGCGGCCGGGCGGGATTGTGGCGCGAAAGACGCACCGTCCCCCAGCACGGGTCCGGACGACCCCTTCCCAAGCCCGACCGAAGCGGCCATTGAACCGTGGCATTTCGGAATGGGATCATGATCCGCGCCAGAGGCCATCACCCCAATGAAAGCCGCCCCGCGCAGACGCCGTCGGCGGGGGCACCCTCCCGCCGGGACGTGATGGCGGGCCTGGCCGGCGCCGGCCTCGCCGCGGCCCTGCCCGCCGCCGCCGAGGAGGGAGCCCGGATCCCGTCCTTCGCCGAACCTGTTCCCTTCGAGCCCGGTGTCGTCGAGCGCTGGGCGCAGGCGCTCGCGGCGCGGCCCTTCGACGGAGGCTTCCCGCCGCTGCCGCCGCCGCTGGCAGACCTCGATTACGACGCCTATCGCGACATCCGCTTCCGGAAGGAGCGCGCCTTTCTCGGCGAGGCCGGCGGGCCGTTCCGGCTCCAGCTGTTCCACCGGGGCTTCCTGTATCCGAGGCCCGTCGCGGTGAATCTCGTGCGCGACGGGGTCAGCACGCCGATCGTCTACGATCCGGCCCTGTTCGATTTCGGCCGCACGCGGATCGAGGGGACGCTGCCGAGCGACCTGAACTTCGCCGGCATCCGGATCCACGCGCCGCTCAACCGCCCCGACCGCCTCGACGAACTCATCGTCTTCGTCGGTGCGAGCTATTTCCGCTTCCTCGGCCAGGACCAGCTCTACGGCCTCTCCGCCCGCGGCCTCGCGATCGGCACGGATGGCGACGGGGAAGAGTTTCCCTTCTTCCGCGCCTTCTTCATAGAGGTTCCGCCCGAGGGCGCGACGGCGCTGACGATCCACGCCCTGCTCGACAGCCCCTCGGTCGTCGGCGCCTACCGTTTCATGGTCGAGCCGGGCCGGAACACGAGCGTGCGGGTCAGCGCGACGCTCACGCCGCGACGGGACCTGGCCACCGTCGGAATCGCGCCGCTGACCTCGATGTTCTTCATCGGCGAGACCGACCGCGGCCACAGCGACGACTACCGGCCGGAACTGCACGATTCCGACGGGCTGCAGATCGCCGCCGGCTCCGGCGAGTGGCTGTGGCGGCCGCTCGACAACCCGCAGAGCCGGCGGATCTCGACCTTCCTCGACCGCGACCCGAAGGGGTTCGGGCTGATGCAGCGCGACCGCGCCTTTGCCAGCTATCAGGATCTGGAAGCCGGCTACGAGCGACGCCCCGGCTACTTCGTCGAGCCCGAGGGGGCCTGGGGCGAGGGCAGCGTCGTGCTGATGGAACTGCCGACGGACAACGAGACCGCCGACAACATCGTCGCCTTCTGGCGCCCGAAGCAGCCCTATCCGGCGGGAAAGTCGGTGCGGCTCGCCTACACGATCCGCGCGCATACGGGCGAGGACCTCCACCCGAACGGCAAGGTGGTGAACACCTTCATCGCCGAGCCCGCCGCGAGCGGCGCGGCGCGCAAGGCCAACGCGGCCGCGGATGCCGCCCTCCTGCGCAGCCTGCGCTTCCTGATCGATTTCGGCGGCGGGGGCTTGGCCCGGATTCCCGGAGAGGCGCCGCCCGAGATCGTCGCGGACGCGAGCCTCGGCCGCATCGTCGCGACCTCGATCGTGCCCAATCCCCATATCGGCGGCTTCCGCGTCGCCCTCGACGTCCGCCTCGACGGGCCGGGCACCACCGAATTGCGGGTCTATCTGAAGAAGGACGATCAGGCCCTGACCGAGACGTGGTCCTATCCCTGGAGCGCGGCGTGAGCACCCGGACCGGGCGCGCCGCCGCCCGCCTGCCCGTGGAGATCCGGCCGGCCGGCCTCGCCGACCTCGACGCGCTGGTGGCGCTCGAACACGCCGCCTTCGCCACCGACCGGGCCGAGCGGCGGGCGATCCGCCACGCGATCCGTTCGGCCAGCATGACCCTTCTCGTCGCGATCATCCGGGAGCGGGCGGAGGGCGGCGAGGCCGAAATCCTCGTCGGCGCGGCCACCATGGAGCGGCGGCGCACCAGCCGCGTCGCCCGGCTCTCCTCGCTCGCCGTCGCCCCCGCCCGAACCGGCCTCGGGCTCGGCCGCCGGCTGCTCGAGGCGGCGGAGGCCGATGCCCGCGCCCATGGCTGCGAGCGGCTGCGCCTCGAAGTGCGGGCCGACAACGGCAGCGGCATCCGGCTCTACGAGCGGGGCGGCTATGCGCGGACCGGGACGAAGCCGGACTACTACGAGGACGGCATGGAGGCGGGCTGCTACGAGAAGACGCTGACCGGGGGCTGACCCGCGGCGTCACCTTGCCTTGTGCACCGCAGCGCAGGTGCGCCAGCGCACTGGCGAACCGGAGGGCCGGATACAAGGTTCAGCCCACCCGAAGGCCGCTCTCGCGCTCATGACACGGCGCTCCCGAGAGCCGCCCCCTCCAGACAGAGTCTCGAATGCCCTCACTGTTCGACCCGATCACGCTCGGCGCGCTGAAGCTGCCGAACCGCATCCTCATGGCCCCGCTGACCCGCGCCCGCGGCACGCGGACCCATGTCCCGACGCCGCTGATGGGCGAGTATTACGCCCAGCGCGCCGGGGCCGGCCTCATCATCTCCGAGGCCACCGGCATCAGCCAGGAAGGACTCGGCTGGCCCTACGCGCCGGGCATCTGGTCCGACGAGCAGACCGAGGCCTGGAAGCCGGTGGTGAAGGCCGTGCACGAGGCGGGCGGGCGCATCGTCTGCCAGCTCTGGCACATGGGCTATCTCGTCCATTCAGACTTCCTCGGCGGCGAGCCGCCGGTCGCCCCCTCGGCCGCCACGGCGCCGGACCAGGCGCACACCTATTCGGGCAAGAAGCCCTACAGCCAGGCCCGAGCGCTGCGCGAGGACGAGATCCCACGGCTCATCGCCGATTACGAGCGGGCGGCGAGGAACGCCGTCGCGGCGGGTTTCGACGGCGTGCAGATCCACGCGGCGAACGGCTACCTGCTCGACGAGTTCATCCGCGACGGCAGCAACAAGCGTGAGGATCGCTACGGCGGCTCGGTCGAGAACCGGGTGCGGCTGGTGACCAAGGTCGCGCAGGCGGTGGCCGGCGTGGTCGGCGCGGACCGCACCGGCATCCGCTTCTCGCCCAACGGCCCGATCCAGGGCGTGGACGATTCCAACCCGCACGAGGTCTTCGGGCTCGCCGCCGAGATGATGGAGCGGGTCGGCCTCGCCTTCATCGAGATGCGCGAGCCGGGTCCGGACGGCACCTTCGGCAAGGCGACCGTGCCGCCGGTGGCCCCCGTGATCAAGGAGCGCTTCGGCGGTCCGGTCATCCTCAACTGCGACTACGATGCCGCGCGCGCCGAGCAGGCGGTCGCCTCGGGCGAGGCCGACGCCATCGCCTTCGGCCGGCCCTACATCGCCAACCCCGATCTGGTCGAGCGCATCGCCCAGGGCCTGCCGCTCGCCAAGGACGACATGAAGACCTGGTACAGCCAGGGTCCGGAAGGCTACGTCGATTATCCGACGCTGTCGCAGAAGGCGGCGTAACCCGAAGCGGCCCTCGGGCCGCGCGCATGATCGTCACGGGAGGCGGCCTCGCGGAAGCGGGGCCGCCTTCGTCCGTCCGGGGAGCCGAGTCCGTGAGTGCCACGACGCCGAGTGCCACGACGCCGGAGGCCGTTTCCTACCGCCTCGTCGCCTTCGACTTCGACGGCACGCTGGCCGACACCTTCCCGTGGTTCTGCGCCAACCTCAACGACGTGGCCGCGCGCTACCGCTTCCGCCGGGTCGAGGCGGACGAGACCGGGTGGCTGCGCGCGCTGAGCGCCCGGGCGATCCTGAAGGATCTCGGCATTCCCGCCTGGAAGGTGCCGCTGATCGCCCGCCACATGCGCGGGCTGGCGACCCGCGACGCCGGGCAGGTGCGGCTGTTTGCCGGCGTGCCGGAGATGCTGGCGGGCCTCGATGCCGCGGGATTTCGGCTCGCCGTGGTCAGCTCGAACGGCGAGGCGAATGTCCGCCGGGCGCTCGGCGCGTCGGCGGGGCTGATCCGCCACTACGAGTGCGGCGCCTCGCTCTTCGGCAAGGCGCGCCACCTGCGGGCGGTCGCGCGGCAAGCGGGCGTCGAACCCGCCGCGATGCTGGCGGTGGGCGACGAGATCCGCGACGCGGAGGCGGCAGCGCAGGCGGGTTGCGCCTTCGCCGCGGTGGCCTGGGGCTACAACAGCCCCGAGGCCCTGGCCGGCGCGGGGCCGGCCCACCTGTTCGCCGAGCCCGGCGCGGTGGTGCGGGCCCTCGCGGACCCGGCCGGGCGCTCTTACTGACCCGCGCGGGCGCCGGGGACGACCGAGGCGCCGGCGCCGCTGCCGAACGGCTCGTAGCGGGTCAGGCCGCGGAAGAGCTGGCTGAGGAAGGCGCGGTCGGCGCCGCTGGACGGGGTCGTGCGCTCGATGAAGTCGAAGACGCGTCCGTCCTGCAGGCCGTAGAGCGCGACGCGCTCCACCTTCATGCCGGCGTTGAAGTAGACCGCGGTGACCTTCTGGTCCTCGACCTGCTCGCCGAGGAACATCACCGTGCGGCGGGTGTTCTGGCTGATGTAGTACCAGGACTTGTTGCCGACCGTGGAGACGGTGGACGGCGTGCCGAGGATCTGCAGCACCTGCTCGGCGCTCATGCCCGGTTTCACCGTGGCCAGGGCCGCCTGATCGATCTGATAACCGTGGCGGATCTCCTCGCCGATGCAGCCTGATACGCCGATCGCGACGGAGCCGAGAACGGCCGCGCGGGCAAGCGACGAGACGAGACGGCGCGACATCGGCCCCCCTGATTTTCTGCCAAAAGGGCCTTCATCCGCGGCGCGCTTGGAACGCGCGCGTCTTCGGACTTGCACCCTGGTCCGCGGTTGCCGTACCGCGGGGTTATGGCTTTGACAAGGCAAGCTCGGCCACAGCGCCGTCCGATCCGGTGGATCGCATGATAGCGGGGCTTTTCCGCCGCGCCGGCCGACGGCGCGAGACGATCCGGACGCTGCACCAGCGGATCGGCGAGGCCGCGCGCCGGCCCGGCCTCTACACCGTGCTCGGCGTGCCCGACACCGTCGAGGGACGGTTCGAGGCGCTGAGCCTGCACGTCATCCTCGTGCTGCGCCGCCTCGGCCAGTTGCCGCCGCCGGCCGCGGACGTGGCGCAGGATCTGGTCGATTCCGTCTTCATGCAGCTCGATGCCTCGCTGCGCGAACTCGGCATCGGCGACATGGGCGTGCCCAAGCGCATCAAGAAGCTCGGCGCCTCGTTCTACGCCAGGGCCGGGTCCTACGGCGCGGCGCTCGATGCGGGGGACCGCGCAGGGCTCGCCGC
Organism: Methylorubrum podarium; assembly: GCF_040270385.1. Lineage (NCBI taxonomy): Bacteria > Pseudomonadati > Pseudomonadota > Alphaproteobacteria > Hyphomicrobiales > Methylobacteriaceae > Methylorubrum > Methylorubrum podarium. Next base: position 45,662 of record NZ_JBELQE010000032.1, read on the forward strand.
CGCGCTCGCCCGCAACGTGCTCGACGGCGCCGACGCCGCGTCGGCCGGTCCGCTCGCCGCCTACGTCGAGGCCGCCGCTTCCGCCCTGGCGGCGCAGGATCTCGACGGCCTGCTGGCGGAGGGGCCGCGCTTCCCCGAGCCGGCCGGTGCGGCCGACGAGTCAGGAGACCATCGATGACGCCGAAGCCCGCCGGGCCGCTCTCCCGCTCCGTCAACGTCGAGCGCCTGCCCAAGGACCGCGCCGAGATCGTCGTCGAGGCGAGCCCGGCCGAGTGCGAGGCGCTCGCCCGCGACTTCAAGATCCCCGCCATCCGCGACCTCGTCGGTCGCTTCGCCCTGAGCGGCTCGCTGACGCGGCTGCGCGCGGAGGGGCGGGTCGAGGCGGTCGTGACCCAGGTCTGCACGGTGACGCTGGAGCCGTTCGAGGCGAAGATCTCCGAGCCCGTCGAGGTCGAGTTCACCAATGCCGACATCCTCGAGGGCACCGAGGCGGAGGAGGTCGACCTGCCCGATCCGATCGTGAACGGGCGCGTCGATTTCGGCGTGCTGACCGCGGAGTTCCTGGCGCTGGGCCTCGATCCCTATCCGCGCAAGCCCGGCGTCGCCTTCGAGCCCGTCACGGTCGGCGAGGAGCCGCTGCCGTTCTCCGACCTCGCCGCGCTGCGGGACAAGCTCGGCCAGGACAAGGCGTGATCCGCGAGGCGTGATCCACAAGGCGTGATCCGCCCTCCGACGGGAGCCCGCGCGAGAAAGGGTTGAGTTTTTGTTTGCCCGGCCGGGCTCTGCCGCTATTTTGCGCCGCCGATTCCGGGGCCCGTGACGCCCCTTCACGCTCGCTGCCCGCCGGCTCTTCCCGCGGCCTCCCAAAGGAACCATGTCGAACCGCGTTTGCATCTCGCTCGACGCCATGGGCGGCGATCATGGCCCCACGACCGTCGTGCCCGGTGCGGCCATCGCCCGCGAGCGGCACCCCGAGCTTCACTTCATCCTGTTCGGCGACGAGGCGGTGGTGCGCCCCCTCGTCGAGGCCGAGCCGCGGCTGAAGGGCGCCGTCGAGATCCGTCACACCACCGTCTCCATCGCCATGGACGACAAGCCGAGCCAGGCGGTGCGCCAGGGCCGGGGCAAGTCCTCGATGTGGCGGGCGATCCAGGCCGTGCGCGACGGCGAGGCCCAGGCCGCGGTCTCGGCCGGCAATACCGGCGCGCTGATGGCGATGTCGAAGATCTGCCTGAAGACCATGGCCGGCATCGAGCGCCCGGCCATCGCCTGCCTGTGGCCGACGGTGCGCGGCGAGAGCGTGGTGCTCGATGTCGGCGCCACCATCGGCACGGATGCCGAGCATCTGGTCGAGATGGCGGTGATGGGCTCGGCCATGGCCCGGATCGTCCTCGACGTCGAGCGGCCGACGGTGGGCCTCCTCAATGTCGGCACCGAGGAGATGAAGGGCAACGAGGCCGTGAAGGAGGCCGCCCGCCTCCTGCGTGAGTCGGAGCCGGCCAACTTCGCCTATCACGGCTTCGTCGAGGGCACCGATCTCGGCCGCGGCACCACCGACGTGGTGGTGACGGAGGGTTTTACCGGCAACATCGCCCTCAAGACGGCGGAGGGCACCGCCAAGCAGATCGCCTCCTACCTCAAGGCGGCGATGGGGCGGACGCTCTCGGCCAAGATCGGCTACCTCTTCGCGCGCCAGGCCTTCGCGGCCCTGCGCGAGAAGATGAACCCGAGCCGGGCCAATGGCGGCGTGTTCCTCGGGCTGGAGGGCATCGTCATCAAGAGCCACGGCTCGGAGAACGCGCAAGGATTCGCGGCGGCGGTCGATCTTGCCTACGACATGGCGCGCTACGACCTGATGCGCACGATCCGCGACATGCTGGAACAGACGCCGGCCATCGCCGCCGGCATGGATTCCGGGCTCGATGCGAGCCTGGCACAGAAGTGAGAAAAGGACGGATCTGATGGCGCATCGGCGCTCCGTCGTGGTCGGCTGCGGGGCGTACCTGCCCGACACCGTCGTCACGAACACGAACCTCGCCGAGCGCGGGATCGAGACCTCCGACGAGTGGATCGTCCAGCGCACCGGCATCCGCCAGCGCCATATCGCGCGGCCGGACGAGACCACCTCCGTCCTCGGGACCCGCGCGGCGCTCGCGGCGCTCGACGAGGCCGGGCTCTCGCCGGCCGACATCGACCTCGTGATCTGCGCGACCTCGACGCCCGACCACACCTTCCCCTCCACCGCGACCCAGATCCAGGCGGCGCTCGGGATCGAGGGCGGCTTCGCCTTCGACCTTCAGGCGGTCTGCGCCGGCTTCGTCTACGCGGTGGCGACCGCCGACCGCTTCCTGACCACGGGCGGCGCCAAGCGCGCCCTGGTGGTCGGCGCCGAGACCTTTTCGCGGCTGCTCGACTGGGAGGACCGCACCACCTGCGTCCTGTTCGGCGACGGCGCGGGCGCCATCGTGCTGGAGGCCCGCGAGGGCGAAGGCAAAGACATAGGAACGCGTGCCGACCGCGGCGTGCTGTCGAGCTGCCTGCGCTCGGACGGGCGCCACCGCGCCAAGCTCTACGTCGATGGCGGCCCCGGCTCGACCGGTACCACCGGCAAGCTGCGCATGGAGGGCCGCGAGGTGTTCCGCTTCGCCGTCGGCTCGGTGACCGACGTGATCGAGGAGGCGTTCCGCGCCTCCGGCACCACCGCCGACGACCTCGCGTGGTTCGTGCCGCATCAGGCCAACCGCCGGATCATCGAGGCGTCCGCCGACAAGCTCGGCATCGCCCGCGAGAAGGTGGTGCTCACCGTCGATCGCCACGGCAACACCTCCGCCGCCTCGATCCCCCTGGCGCTCGACGCCGCCCGCCGCGACGGGCGCATCCGCGAGGGCGATCTCGTGATGATCGAGGCGATCGGCGGCGGCTTCACCTGGGGCGCCGCACTGATCCGCTGGTAGGCCGAAGCGGCCTTCGCGGCCGGCTCCGATATTCTGTCAACCGCAAGGTTCTGTTGACCGTCGTCCCTCTGCCGATTAGCGTGTTCGATCATAGAGATACACGGCGAGATCCTGTTTCGGGGGCCTCGCCCGGCATGTGAGCGGAGACGGGGTCCGTGCGTCCTGAAGCAGCGGCGCGGATGCCAAAAACTCGGCCGAAGGGGGAGCGCATGGCAGGCAAGACGGTCACACGCGCCGATTTGAGCGAGGCCGTTTACCAGCAGGTCGGCCTGTCGCGGGCCGAATCGGCCGCCCTGGTCGAGACCGTGCTCGGCGAGATCTGCAACTGCCTGTCCGCGGGCGAGACGGTGAAGCTGTCCTCGTTCGGCTCCTTCGTCGTGCGCTCGAAGGGCAAGCGCATCGGCCGCAACCCGAAGACCGGTGTCGAGGTCGAGATCGAGCCGCGACAGGTCATGGTGTTCAAGCCGTCGAACGTGCTCAAGGCGCGCATCAACGGCGGCCACGTCAACGGGCTCGACGCGGACGAGGACGAGTGATCCGGCCGGGCCGTCCCGGTCCGCTCCGGCACAGATCGGTTTGAGGCGCTGCCATGGGACAGCCGATGGGACGAGCGATGGGACTGCCGCTGGAATCCCCGACCCTCGAATCACCCGCCGACGAGGAGCGCGGCGAGAAGAGTCCCGGCGCCTTCCGCACCATCACGGAAGTGTCCGAGGAGCTCGGCGTGCCCCAGCACGTCCTGCGCTTCTGGGAGAGCCGGTTCAGCCAGATCAAGCCGATGAAGCGGGCGGGCGGCCGGCGCTATTACCGGCCCGACGACGTCGATCTGCTCAAGGGCGTGCGCCGGCTGCTGCACGGGCAGGGCTACACGATCCGCGGGGCGCAGCGCGTGCTCAAGGAGAACGGCGTGCGCTTCGTCCAGGCGCTCGGCCGCGGCGAGGTGGAAGTCGGCGCGCCGACCGGGGCCGACCGGGACGAGGAGAGCGTCGAGGCCGCCGCGGCGGATCGCCGGGCCCTGGAAGGGGCGCTCGCCGAATTGCGCGCCTGCCGCGCCCTGCTCGCGGGCCTCGATGAGGTGGATCACGAGGCGAACAACGAGGCCGCCTGAGGCTGGTCGCAACTCGCTTGTGCGCAAGGCATTGACTGGCCTTGCGGATTTCCGCTGGCTGCGGCGGTAGCGCGCGCCGATGTGAGCTGAACTTTACCGGCGGATCGGCGTTGAGGCGCCATGGCTGCCCCTCGCCCCCGGATGTCTCCGACCCAGGAACTCATCGCCCGCGTCATGCGGATCGTGCGCGCTTGCCCGGAAGCCGCCAACGAGGTTCTGGAATTGATGTTCCTCGTCAGCCAGATCGAGGCCTCGACCACGGTCGATCGGGAGTACCGCGACGCGCGGCGGGTCATCAGCCGTCTGCGGGCGCCGCTCTGGGATATGGGACCGGCGGATCGGGAGACCCTGCTCAAGGCCGCCGACACCATCCGCCGCGTCTGCGACCTCGCCGACGGGGACATCCCGCCCGCGCCCTTCGCCGACCTCGGCGAGCGCGAGCGCGTCGAGAAGGCGCTGACCCAGGCGCTGGCGGGCCATCTCGACGAGGCGCAGATCGCCCGCGTGGCTGGGACGGTGGCCGCTGCGCTGCAGCACTGAGCGCGCCGCGTCCGGCTGGATTCGAGGAGGCAAGATTCGACGCGGCAAGCCTCGACGCGGACCTTCGATCTCCCCACATCCTCGTTTGCGCCCTGCGGCGCCGAGGCCGGATCGTCCGGCCGCCCGCGGCGGGTCGCGCGATGACGCTCAAGGAAACGCCGATGGATCTGCCGACCTCTGCCGCGAAACCGATTGCGGTCCTGCCCGCCGCCCTCGCCACCGCCGTCGCAGCCTCCTGGCTCTGCCTCGCCGGACCGGCCCTCGCGCAGACAACCGTCACCAAGAGCGAGACCGTCCCCGCCGGCAAGCAGGCCCGCCTCGTCATCGTGCCGAACCTCAAGAAGGATTGCTCGCTCGGCCCGATGCCCGAGATCAAGGTGGTGACGCCGCCGACCTCCGGCTCGCTCATCACCAAGGCCGGCAAGCTGAAGACCCCCGCCAAGTACCGCTGCCCGAACAAGGATGCCGAGGTTCAGGCGATCTTCTACCAGCCCAACGGCGGCTATACCGGCTCCGACGGGGTCGTGGTCGAGATCAAGAATTCCGACGGCGAGGTCGAGAAGCGCGACATCCGCATCACCGTCGACAAGGGCGACAAGCCCAAGGATGAGAAGAAGAGCGGCACGGATCTCTGATCGGGAGGACGGCCCGGCACGCCGCCGCGCTGCGATGCAGCAATTTTCGTCGATCTTGGAAGCCTCCGGCTTTTGGCCGGGGGCGGCCGCCTCATATCCGAAGCCGGTTAAGCTCGCGCTAAATCCCGGCCAACTTTGAGTGTGTCCCGTTTCACACGCCGGACGGCCAGCCTGTGGGCGGTGCGACAAAACCCGCAATGTCGGTTGCGTTCGACCCGAGACAGGATGAAGCTGTCATCAGCCTGAAGGGGGTGTTCGAATGCCGCTGCACTCGACGAACGACCTGTTCCAGAGCTTCGCTCGCGGCTATGAAGCGCGCCGCGACACGGAGATGACCCTCTCCGAGTACCTTGAGGCGTGCCGCGACAATCCGCTGATGTACGCCTCCGCCGCCGAGCGCATCCTCGATGCGATCGGTCAGCCCGAGATGGTGGACACCGCGCGCGACGCCCGCCTCGGCCGCGTCTTCATGAACCGGACGATCCGGGTCTACCCGGCGTTTGCCGAGTTCTACGGCATGGAGGAGACGATCGAGCGGATCGTCTCGTTCTTCCGCCACGCCGCCCAGGGGCTGGAGGAGCGCAAGCAGATCCTCTACCTGCTCGGCCCCGTCGGCGGCGGCAAGTCGTCGCTCGCCGAGCGCCTCAAGGCGCTGATGGAGGTCCACCCGATCTACGTGCTGAAGGCGGGCGACGAGATCTCGCCGGTCTTCGAGAGCCCGCTCGGTCTGTTCGACCCCGAGGCGATGGGCCGGGAGATCGAGGAGCGCTTCGGCATCCCGCGCCGCCGCCTCACCGGTCTGATGAGCCCCTGGGCCCTGAAGCGCCTCGACGAGTTCGACGGCGACATCTCGCGCTTCAAGGTGATCAAGGTGCGGCCCTCGCGGCTGCGCCAGATCGCCATCGCCAAGACCGAGCCGGGCGACGAGAACAACCAGGACATCTCCTCGCTGGTCGGCAAGGTCGATATCCGTCGGCTCGAGACCCTCTCCCAGGCCGATCCGGACGCCTATTCCTACTCGGGCGGCCTGAACCGGGCGAACCAGGGCGTTCTCGAATTCGTCGAGATGTTCAAGGCGCCGATCAAGATGCTGCACCCCCTGCTCACCGCGACGCAGGAGGGCAACTATGTCGGCACCGAGAATATCGGCGCGATCCCCTTCACCGGCGTGATCCTGGCGCACTCGAACGAGGCCGAGTGGCAGTCGTTCAAGACCAACAAGAACAACGAAGCCTTCATCGACCGCATCTACGTCATCAAGGTGCCCTACTGCCTCCGGGTCACGGAGGAGCAGCGCATCTACGAGAAGCTGATCTCGGGCTCGGAGCTGTCGACGGCCGCCTGCGCCCCGGGCACGCTGGAGATGCTGGCCCGCTTCTCGGTGCTCTCCCGCTTGCGCGAGCACGCCAATTCCAACCTGTTCTCGAAGATGCGGGTCTACGACGGCGAGAGCCTTCGCGAGGTCGATCCCCGCGCCCGCTCGATGCAGGAGTACAAGGACACCGCCGGCGTCGACGAGGGCATGGACGGGATCTCGACCCGCTTCGCCTTCAAGGTGCTGGCCGCGACCTTCAACCACGACACGACGGAGGTCTCGGCCGACCCGGTCCACCTGATGTACGTGCTGGAACAGGCGATCCGGCGCGAGCAGCTGCCGCCGGAAACCGAGAAGCGCTACATCGAGTTCATCAAGACCGAACTCGCCCCGCGCTACGCCGAGTTCATCGGCCACGAGATCCAGAAGGCCTACCTCGAATCCTACCACGATTACGGCCAGAACCTGTTCGACCGCTACATCGACTACGCCGACGCCTGGATCGAGGATCAGGACTTCAAGGACGCCGAGACCGGCCAGCTCCTCAACCGCGAGCTCCTGAACCAGGAGCTGACCAAGATCGAGAAGCCGGCCGGCATCGCCAATCCGAAGGATTTCCGCAACGAGGTCGTCAAGTTCGCCCTGCGCTCGAGGGCGCAGCACGGCGGGCGCAACCCCTCTTGGACCTCCTACGAAAAACTCCGCGAGGTGATCGAGCGGCGCATGTTCTCCCAGGTCGAGGAACTGCTTCCCGTGATCTCATTTGGTTCCAAGAAGGACAGCGAGACCGAGAAGAAGCACGGCGAGTTCGTCGATCGCATGACCGACCGGGGCTACACCGAGCGGCAGGTCCGGCGACTCGTGGAATGGTACATGCGCGTGAAGCAGGCGGGTTGAGGGGAGCGTTTTCCCCGGGCATCCGCCGCACTTTCGCACCTTTGTCCCGCACAACGGGACGTGAGACTTAAGGCGCTGAGCGACTCCGGATGCACATCGTCGACCGTCGGCTCAATCCAGGTGGGAAGAGCCTCCCGAACCGCCAGCGCTTCCTGCGCCGGGTCAAGGACGTCGCGCAGCGCGCGGTTCGGGAATCCGCCCGCGAGAAGGACATCAAGGATCTCGGCAAGGACGGGCGCATCTCCGTGCCGGGCGACGGGGTGCGCGAGCCGCGCTTCTCCCGCCAGCCGGGCACGGGGCATCAGGACTACATCCTGCCCGGCAACAAGACCTACGTGGAGGGCGACCGCATCGAGCGCCCGCCGGGCGGCGGGGGCGGCGGCGGCGCGGGCGAGGGCGGCGAGGGCTCGGAGAACAGCGAGGACGCCTTCCACTTCGTCCTGACGCGGGAGGAGTTCCTCGACCTCTTCCTCGAAGACCTCGAACTGCCCGACCTCGCCAAGCGCCGCCTCGCCGTGGTGGAGACGGAGGGCCTGCGCCGGGCCGGCTACACCGTCTCGGGTTCGCCGGCGAACCTCGCGCTCTCGCGCACCCTGCGCAACTCGATGTCCCGGCGCATCGCCCTCAAGCGGCCGAAGCTGGAGGAGGTCGCCGCGCTGGAGGCGGAGATCGCCAAGGCCGAGGCCGCCAACGACCCGCGCCTGCCCGACCTGACGCTCAAGCTGATGGAGCTGCGCGAGCGCTCCAAGCGCATCCCCTACGTCGATCCGATCGACCTGCGCTTCCGCCGCTTCGAGCCCTATCCGAAGCCGATCGCCCAGGCCGTGATGTTCTGCCTGATGGACGTCTCGGGCTCGATGACCGAGCACATGAAGGATCTGGCCAAGCGGTTCTACATCCTGCTGCACATCTTCCTGACGCGCCGCTACAAGCACGTCGAGATCGTCTTCATCCGCCACACCGACAAGGCGACGGAGGTGGACGAGGAGACCTTCTTCGGATCCCGCGAGACCGGCGGCACGCTGGTCTCCTCGGCGCTGGTCGAGATGAAGCGCGTCGTCACCGAGCGCTACTCGCCGGACGACTGGAACATCTACGCGGCGCAGGCGTCGGACGGCGACAACGTCTCCTCCGACGGGCCGACCTCCACCGAACTCCTGCGCAGCCACATCCTGCCCGCCTGCCAGCACTTCGCCTACCTGGAGGTGGGCGACGAAAACGGACCGCGCGCCGGCTTCGTCGAGCACCGCACCACCCTGTGGCGGACCTACGAGGCGTTGGCCAAGGCCGGCGAGCCGCTCGCCATGCGCAAGGTGAACCACCGCCGCGACATCTACCCCGTGTTCCGCGAGCTGTTCGGCCGCAAGAACGCGAAGGCGGAGGCGTGAGAAGCTTTCCCCTCCCCGCAGGGGGGAGGGGAGACAGCGTCGAGAAGGATTCTCGCATGGTCGCGAGCCTGAGCCGCACGAAGTCCACCGCCCCGAAGCCGGGCGAGTTGCTGTTTTCCGGCAACGACTGGGATTTCGAGACGATCCGGCGCATCCACGACGCCTGCGAGGCGGTGGCCGGGCCGGAACTCGGCCTGTCGTGGTACCCGAACCAGATCGAGATCATCACCGCCGAGCAGATGCTCGACGCCTATGCCTCGATCGGCATGCCGCTGTTCTACAAGCACTGGTCCTTCGGCAAGCACTTCGCCCAGCACGAGGCGAGCTACCGCCGCGGCCTGATGGGGCTCGCCTACGAGATCGTCATCAACTCCGATCCGTGCATCTCCTACGTCATGGAGGAGAACACGGCGACGATGCAGACGCTGGTGATCGCCCACGCCGCCTTCGGCCACAACCACTTCTTCAAGAACAACTATCTATTCCGCCAGTGGACCGACGCGGAGGGCATCCTCGACTATCTCGACTTCGCCAAGGGCTACATCGCCCGCTGCGAGGAGCGCTACGGGCATCAGGCGGTGGAGCACGTCCTCGATGCCGCCCACGCCCTGATGAGCCAGGGCGTCCACCGCTACCCCCGCAAGAAGCGGCCGGACCTGGCGTCCGAACAGCGCCGGGAGCGCGAGCGCGAGGAGCACGGCGAGCAGATCTACAACGACCTCTGGCGCACCCTGCCGGCCAAGGCCGGCGGCCAGAAGGGCGACCCGGCACTGGAGCGGCGGCGCGCCCTCCTGGAACTGCCCCAGGAGAACATCCTCTACTTCCTCGAGAAGGTGGCCCCGCGCCTGCGGCCCTGGCAGCGCGAGATCCTGCGCATCGTGCGCCTCGTCGCGCAGTACTTCTACCCGCAGCGCCAGACCAAGGTGATGAACGAGGGCTGCGCCACCTACTGCCACTACCGGATCATGAACGCGCTCTCGCAGAAGGGGCAGCTCAGCGAGGCGGCCTATCTCGAGTTCCTGACCTCGCACACCAACGTCATCCGCCAGCCGAACTTCGACGACCGCTCCTTCGGCGGCCACAACCCCTACGCCCTGGGCTTCGCCATGATGCAGGACATCGCCCGCATCGTGGAGCAGCCGACCCAGGAGGACCGCGACTGGTTCCCCGACATCGCCGGCACCGGCGACGCCATGGCGGTCCTGCGCGATTGCTGGGAGAATTATCGCGACGAGAGCTTCATCGCGCAGTTCTTGAGCCCGAAGCTCATGCGCGACATGCGCCTGTTCCACGTGGTGGACGATCCCGACGAGCCGGAGATGCGGGTCGAGGCGATCCACGACGAGCGCGGCTACCGCAAGATGCGCCGCTCGTTCGCCCGGCAATACGACGTGGCGTGGCTCGACCCCGATATCGAGGTGGTGGACGTCGATCTGGAGGGCGACCGCCGGCTCATCCTGCACCACAAGGCGCTCAACCGCATCACCCTCCAGCGGGAGGACGCGCGCCGGGTGCTGCAGCACCTCGCCGACCTCTGGGGCTACGACGCGGTGCTGAAGGAGGTCGATCCGGCGACCGGCGCGGTGCTGGTCGAGCACTCCGCGAGCGCGCGTCCGATCTTTTTCTGATCTCTTGGAGCGTTTGCTCCGCCACTCTTCTCCAACCCTCACCCTCATCCTGAGGTGGCGGCGCGCAGCGTCGCCCTCGAAGGATCTTCCAGGGATCGCGCGGGAACGGGAGGATCCTTCGAGGCCCGCTGCAGCGGGCACCTCAGGATGAGGTGGTGGATGGAGAGCAGTGCGTGAAATCAGGGCTCAGAGCGACAGGATCGCGGCCCCCGCGTCGCGCGCCCGCGCGGTGAAGCGCACCCGGCCCCCCTCCAGCACGGCGTCGCCGCCGGCGACCAGGGCGAGCGCCGCCGGGTAGAGCCGGTGCTCCTGCACGATCACCCGGGCGCTCAGCGTGTCGGCGTCGTCGCCGGGCAGAACCGGCACGGCGGCCTGGGCCACGATCGGCCCGGCATCGAGCTCCGGCACGACGTAGTGCACGGTGCAGCCGTGCAGGCGCATGCCCGCGTCCAGCGCCCGCTCGTGGGTGTGCGTGCCCTTGAACAGCGGCAGCAGCGAGGGGTGGATGTTGATCATCCGCCCCGCCCAGGCTTCCACGAAGGCGTCGGTGAGGATGCGCATGAAGCCGGCGAGCACGATCAGCTCGATCCCGGCGGCGTCCAGCTCCGCCTGGAGCGCGGCGTCGAAGGCCGCTCGGTCCGGGAACGCCTTATGGTCGATGGCGCGGGCCGGGATGCCGGCCTCCCGCGCGCGGACGAGGCCGGCGGCGTCCGGGCGGTTCGAGAGCACGAGCACGATCTCGGCCGGATAATCGGGCGCGCGCGCCGCCTCGATCAGCGAGACCATGTTCGAGCCGCGCCCCGAGATGAGGATCGCGACGCGTTTCTTTTCGGGCCGCGCGCTCACAACGCCAGCCGCCCCTCGAACGTCACGGCCTCCGCCCCCCGTTCGGTGATGCGCCCGAGCCGGACCGGGGCCTCGCCGGCCTCGGTCAGCGCGTCCGCCACGGCATCCGCCGCGTCGGCGGCGGCGACCACCACCATGCCGATGCCGCAGTTGAAGGTGCGCAGCATCTCCGCCTCCGCGACGCCGCCCTCGCGCGCGAGCCAGCCGAAGACCGGCGGCACGGCGATGGCGGACAGGTCGATCGCGATGCCGACGCCGTCGGGCAGAACGCGGGGAAGGTTGTCGGGGAAGCCGCCGCCGGTGATGTGGGCGAGCGCCTTGATGCCGCCGGCCCGCTTCAGGGCGGCGAGCAGCGGCTTCACGTAGATTCGGGTCGGCTCCAGCAGCGCCTCGCCGAGGCTGCGGCCGGGGGCGAAGGGCGCGTCGGCGTCGTAGCCGAGCCCGGTCTTGGCCACGATCCGCCGCACCAGCGAGAAGCCGTTCGAGTGGACGCCCGAGGAGGGCAGGCCGAGCACCACGTCGCCGGGCAGGATGCCGGGGCGCGGCAGCAGCGTGCCGCGCTCGGCCGCGCCCACCGAGAAGCCGGCGAGGTCGTAGTCGGCGCCGTCGTAGAGGCCCGGCATCTCGGCGGTCTCGCCGCCGATCAGCGCGCAGCCCGCCTGCCGGCACCCTTCGGCGATGCCGCGCACGATGTCGGCGCCGACGCCGGGCACGAGCTTGCCGGTGGCGTAGTAGTCGAGGAAGAACAGCGGCTCGGCGCCCTGCACGATGATGTCGTTGACGCACATCGCCACGAGATCGATGCCGATCGTGTGGTGGCGCCCGGTCTCGATGGCGATCTTCACCTTGGTGCCGACGCCGTCGTTGGCGGCGACCAGGATCGCATCCTTGAAGCCGGCTGCCTTGAGGTCGAACAACCCGCCGAAGCCGCCGATCTCGGCGTCGGCGCCCGGCCGGCGGGTGGCGCGCACCAGCGGCTTGATCGTCTCGACGAGCGCGTTGCCCGCGTCGATATCGACGCCGGCCTGCGCGTAGGTGAGTCCGTTTCCGTCCTGCGCCGTCATCGCCGCCCCGTGGTCCGGTCTGTGGTGGTTTCGCCGATCATGCGGAAACCCGCTGCCACATCGCGGCGCGGTTGGCCACTGGTCCGGGCGCAGGCGGCGCGTTCGGGCACAGCTTCAAGCCGCGCCGCGGCCGAAAAGCGCCTCGAACAGGGTGGCCGAGCGCTCCAGCCCCTCCGGCGTCAACTGCACCGACCGCGCCTCGTTGACGGGGTCGAAGATCAGGCCCTGGGCGTGAAGGCGGCCCAGCACGTCCCAGGAATGCTCCTTCCAGGCGCGGTCGCCGTCGTGGAGCGTGAGGCGAAGCAGGGCCAGAACCGCGGCGTCGATCCGGTCGGTGTCCTCTGTGTCCATGGCGTCGGGTCTCCGTCGAAGGCGGGCTTTCATCGAACGCCCTTCCGCCGCCCGCGGCAAGGTCCGCCTTGACCGGGCGTGCCACGCTTCCCACTCTCCCCGCCGGACGGACTCGGAAGGGGAAGACGCCTCGATGCGCAGCAGAGCAATCATCGGGCTGTCGATTCTCGCGGTCCTCGTCTTCCTGCTCTACGAGCTGCGCGAGGTGATGCTGCCCTTCGTGGCGGGTCTGGCGCTCGCCTACCTGCTCGATCCGCTGGCCGACCGGCTGGAGCGGCTCGGCCTCGGCCGGCTCGCCGCGACCCTGCTGATCCTGGCGGGCTTCGTCGTCGGGCTCGTGGTGGTGCTCATCATCGTCGTGCCGCTCGCCGCCGGGCAGGTCGCCTCCCTCGTCAACGCCCTGCCGACCATGGTTGGGCGGCTGCAGGGCATCCTCGTGGAGCGCGCCGGCCCGCTCCTCCAGCGCGTCGGCGGCTCGGAAGTCGTCAGCGAGCTGCAATCCTCCGTCGGCACGCTGGTGGGGCAGGGCGGAGCGTGGTTCCTGGCCTTCCTCAAGTCGCTCTGGACGGGGAGCCAGGCGCTGGTCTCCATCGCTTCCCTGCTCGTCGTCACGCCGGTCGTCGCCTTCTACGTGCTGCACGATTGGGACCGGATGATCGCCACCCTCGACGGCTGGGTGCCCCCGCGCCACCGCCCGACCGCGCGGCGGCTCGCGGGCGAGATCGACGGGGCGGTGACCGGCTTCGTGCGCGGGCAGAGCCTCGTCTGCCTGATCCTCGGCTCGTTCTACGCGGTCGGCCTGTTCCTGGTCGGGCTGAACTTCGGCGTGTTGATCGGGATGATCTCGGGCTTTCTCACCTTCATCCCCTATGTCGGCACGCTCACCGGCTTCATGCTCTCCGTCGGCGTCGCCCTGGTGCAGTGGTGGCCGTCGGGCGACTGGCTCCATATCGGCCTCACCGTCGGCGTGTTCCTCGTCGGGCAGTTCCTGGAGGGCAACGTGATCTCGCCCAAGCTCGTGGGCGATTCCGTCGGCCTCCACCCGGTCTGGCTGATGTTCGCGCTCTTGGCCTTCGGCTCGCTGTTCGGCTTCCTTGGGCTGCTGCTGGCCGTGCCGGTCGCCGCCTCCATCGGCGTCGTCGTCCGCTTCGGCATCGAGCGCTATCTCGAGAGCAAGCTCTACCGGGGCGACGGACCCGTGCTGATCGGGGATTCCGGGAGCCCCTCGCTGCCCGCCCGCGATTGATCGCGCGAGGCGGTGTATGGTGGTCACCATGCGCGACAACGCCCCCCCGAAGCAGCTCGCCTTCGACCTGCCGCTCGACCCGCGCTACGGCGCGGAGGATTTTCTGGTCAGCCCCTCGAACGAGGAGGCCTATGCCCTGGTCGAGGCGTGGCCCGATTGGCCCGACACCGTGCTCCTGCTCCGCGGCCCGCCCGGCAGCGGCAAGAGCCATCTCGCCTCGATCTGGGCGACGCGGGCGCAGGCCTGGACGGTCTCCGCCGCCGAGGTCTCCGGGAGCAACGTCTCCCACCTCGTCTCCAACGGCGCCCTCGTGATCGAGGACGTGGACCGGGAGGCCGGCCGCGACGAGGCGGCCCTGTTCCACCTGCTGAACCTCGCCCGCGAGCGGCGCTTTCCCGTGCTGCTCACCGCCTGCGGCCCGGTGGACGGCTTCGGCCTGAAGGTCGCCGACCTGCGCTCGCGGCTGCGGCTCGCGCCCGGCGCCGAGATCGGCCCGCCGGACGACGCGCTCCTGAAGGCGGTCATCGTCAAGCTGTTCGCCGACCGGCAGCTCGGCATCGACACCTCGGTGGTCGATGCCCTGGCGCTGCGCATCGACCGCTCGCTCGCCCGCGTCCGCGAGGTCGTGGCCGAACTCGACCGCGACGCGCTGGGCCGTCGGCGGCGCATCACCCGGCCGCTGGCGCTGGCCGTCCTCGATCGGATGGAGGTCGCCGACGGCCAGGGAGAGGCGGACGGGGAAACAGCGGAAGAGGACACGGCGGAGGGAGACGAGGCCGGGGCCGGCACCTGAGCGGCGTGAGCCGCCAGCCGTTGTCATGAAACTGTCAAACGGGTCCAGCTGCCCCGTGCTAGGGAGCCGGACCGAAATCGAAGGGAGCCAGCGCGTTGTCGGAAGTGGAATCGGATGTGGTCGGCCGGGACACGGAGACGACCGAGGCCGAGGAGACCAGTCTCGCCACCGAGCGGGGCGTGCGCAGCGAATCCGCCCGCGCCCGCACCGCCCGCGCCGCCCGCATCCTCGCCGCGGAGAAGGCCGCCGAGAAGCCGGCCGAGCCCGACGCCGCCAGCGAGAGCGATCCGGCGGAGGCCGCCCGCGAGCCGGTGCTGGAGGCGGGGCGCTCCCTGCGGCACTCGCCCGAGCGCTTCGTGAACCGCGAGCTGTCCTGGCTCCAGTTCAACCGCCGGGTGCTGGAGGAATCCGCCAACCCGAACCATCCGCTGCTGGAGCAGCTGCGCTTCCTCTCGATCTCGGCCAACAACCTCGACGAGTTCTTCATGGTGCGCGTCGCCGGCCTGCACGATCAGGTCCGCGCCGGCCTCGTCGTGCCCTCGCAGGACGGCCTGACCCCCGCGGAGCAGCTGTCGCGCATCGGCAGCGAGGTCTCGCGGCTGGCCCTCGACCAGCAGGAGCGCTGGCGGGCGCTGCGGGAGGAGCTGAACGCCAGCGGCATCCACCTCGCCGACCCGGCCGAACTGTCGGACGAGCACCTCGCCTGGCTCGACGACTACTTCCTGTCCTACATCTTCCCGGTGCTGACGCCGCTCGCCATCGATCCGGCGCACCCCTTCCCGTTCATCCCCAATCTCGGCTTCACCGTCGCGCTGATGATGGTGCGCCCCCGCGACGGGCGGACCTTGCGCGCGCTGATCCGCCTGCCGTCCCTGCTCGACCGCTTCGTGCGCCTGCCGGACGTCGCCGGCGACGGCACCGCCCGCTTCGTCGCCATCGAGCAGGTGATCGCGAAATACGCGAGCCGGCTCTTCCCCGGCTACTCGCTGAAAGGGCAGGGCGCCTTCCGCGTCGTGCGCGATTCCGATCTCGAGATCGAGGAGGAGGCGGAGGACCTCGTCCTGCACTTCGAATCGGCGATCAAGCGCCGCCGCCGCGGCGTCGTCATCCGCCTGGAGATCGAGGCGGGCATGACCGAGGATCTGCGGGCCTTCGTCGCCGACGAGCTGGAGATCGCCCCCGATTCCATCTTCGTGGTCGAGGGGATGCTGGCGCTCAACGAGCTGTCGCAGATCGTCGGGATCGACCGGCCCGACCTCAAGTTCAAGCCCTACAATCCGCGCTTCCCCGAGCGGATCCGCGAGTCCGGCGGCGACGTCTTCGCCGCGATCCGGCAGAAGGACTTCATCGTCCACCACCCCTACGAGTCGTTCGACTCGGTGGTGCAGTTCCTCGGGCAGGCCGCCCGCGACCCGAACGTGGTGGCGATCAAGCAGACGCTCTACCGCACCTCCTCCAACTCGCCGATCGTCGCCGCCTTGGCGGAGGCCGCGGAGGCCGGCAAGTCGGTGACCGCGCTGGTCGAGCTGAAGGCCCGGTTCGACGAGGAGGCCAATATCCGCTGGGCGCGCAACCTCGAGAAGGCGGGCGCGCAGGTGGTGTTCGGCTTCGTCGAGCTGAAGACCCACGCCAAGCTGTCGATGGTGGTGCGCCGCGAGGGCGACCGCCTCGTCACCTACTGCCACGTCGGCACCGGCAACTATCATCCGATCACCGCGCGGATCTACACCGACCTCTCCTTCTTCACCGCCGACCCGGCCATCGCCCGCGACGTGTCGCGCATCTTCAACTTCATCACCGGCTATGCCGAGCCGGCGGAGCTGGAGCGCATGGCGGTCTCGCCGCTGACGCTGAAGCCGCGCCTGCTCCAGCACATCGAGGAGGAGATCGCCCACGCCAAGGCCGGGCGCCCGGCGGCGATCTGGATCAAGTGCAACTCGCTGGTCGATCCGCAGATCATCGACGCGCTCTACGACGCGAGCCAGGAGGGCGTGCAGATCGACTGCATCGTGCGCGGCATCTGCTGCCTGCGGCCGGGGATCCCCGGCCTGTCCGACACGATCCGGGTGAAGTCGATCGTCGGGCGCTTCCTCGAGCACGAGCGCGTCTACGCCTTCGGCAACGGCGCCGGGCTGCCGCACCCGAAGGCGACCGTCTACATCTCCTCGGCCGACCTGATGCAGCGCAACCTCGACCGGCGGGTCGAGGCGCTGTTGCCGATCACCAACCCGACTGTGCATCAGCAGGTGCTGGACCAGATCATGCTGGCCAACCTGCTCGACAACCGGCAGAGCTGGCGTGTACTGGCATCGGGCGCGAGCGAGCGGATCAGCCCCGCGGAAGGGGAGGAGCCGTTCAACGCGCACAAGTACTTCATGACGAATCCGAGCCTGTCCGGGCGCGGCAAGTCGTCGAAGAAATCGAGCCCGCGGGCCCTCAGTCGCCGCGCCCAGCGGTCCTGATCGCGGTGCCGGCCTCGCGGCCCCGAACGATCGTGAGCGTCCCGTCCGCGGGGCGCCTCCCTGACATGGGGGCTGCATGGGTCCGACACGTCCTCACCTGACGCTCGCCCACTCCGTCGAACGCCCGGCTCCGGTGATCACTGGCATGACGTTCGATCCCGTCGCGATCATCGATATCGGCTCGAACTCGGTGCGGCTCGTCGCCTATGACGGGCTCCAGCGCGCCTCGACGCCGCTCTACAACGAGAAGGTCCTGTGCGGTCTCGGCCGCAGCGTCTTCTCCACGGGCCGCCTCAACGAGGATTCCGTGCAGCGGGCGCTCATGGCCCTGCGCCGCTTCCGCGTCCTGTGCGACACGATGCGGGTCTCGCGCATCTTCGTCCTGGCCACCGCCGCCGCGCGCGACGCCGCCAACGGTCCGGCCTTCCTGGAGGCGGCGCGCGAGGCGCTTGGGCACGACATCCAGCTCCTCTCCGGCCGGCGCGAGGCGGAGTTGTCGGCGCTCGGCGTCGTCTCGGGCTTCTACGCGCCCGACGGCGTGGTCGGCGACCTCGGCGGCGGCTCCCTCGAACTCGTCGACGTCAACGGCACCACGGTCGGCCAGGGCGTGACCATGCCGCTCGGCGGGCTGGCGCTCCAGGATCTCTCCGAGGGCTCGCTCAAGAAGGCGCGCAAGATCGCCCGCGAGCATCTGAAGAAGGCCGAGCCGCAGCTCGACACCCTGCGCGGCCGCACCTTCTACGCGGTCGGCGGCACGTGGCGGGCGCTCGCCCGCCTGCACCAGGCCGCCCGCGAATACCCGCTCCACGTCATGCACGGCTACGCGGTCGAGCCGTCCGATGAACTGAGTTTCCTCGAAATGGTCGAGGCGACCGACGCGGCGACCCTGCAGGAGGTCGAGACCATCTCCGAGGCGCGCCGGCCCCTGCTGGCCTTCGGCGCCGTCGTTCTCGAAGAGATCATCCGGCTGGGCCGGCCCCGCGAGATCGCCATCTCCGCCTTCGGCGTCCGCGAGGGCCTGCTGTTCGAGCAGCTCGACCGCGAGACCCGGGCCCTCGACCCGCTGATCGTCTCGGCGCAGGAGCTCAACCTTCAGCGCGCCCGCTCTCCCGGCCACGGCGAGGAGCTGCGCGGCTGGACCGACCACTTCATCGCCAGCCTCGACGGTCCGGAGACCGCGGGCGAGCGCCGCCTGCGCCACGCCGCCTGCCTGCTCTCCGATATCGGCTGGCGGGCCCATCCCGACTATCGCGGCGAGCAGAGCCTCAACGTGATCGCCAACGCGGCCTTCGCCGGCATCGACCATCCGGGCCGGGCCTATCTCGCTCTGTCGGGCTATTTCCGCCACGAGGGCGTGGCCCCGGAGAAGGCGAGCCCGACCCTGCGCACCCTTGCCGGCCCCCGCCTGTTCGACCGCGCCCGCCTCGTCGGCGCGCTGATGCGGGTCGCCTTTCCGGTCTCGTGCGGCATGGCCGGACCGCTCACCCGGATGCCGATCGCGGTCGAGGACGGCCGGGTGGTGCTGCGCCTGCCCACCGACTGGGCCGACCTCAACGGCGAGCGCCTGCTGAGCCGCGTCCGCGGTCTGGGCCGCGTGATCGGCCTCGACGGGCGGATCGAGGTCGTCTGAGCCGGAACCGCTCGCGGCCCGCCCGGTCTCCGTCCCCTCAGCCCGACAGGCGCGTGTGGGCGATCGCGATCTCGCGCTCGGCATCGGCCGTCAGGTAGGCGATGCGCGGCCCGTCGAGGTTGGCGTCGGCGATGCGCTGGCGCAGGTCGGCCTCGTACTTCTTCTCCTCGGCGCGCCGGGGCGGCGGCAGGAGGCGCAGCAGCATCGGGCTGGCGATCTCGCTGCGGATGAGACCGCGGTGGTTGGCGAGGCGCCGCAGGCTGCTGGCGAGGTCTTCCAGCTTCGATTCCGGCAGATACTGGCGGGCGGAGACGCGGGCTCTGCCGGATTGAGACATGGTGCGACCTCTCTGGGACAACAGGTCGAGGGATCGCATGCTGCTGGTTCGTTTTCCCTTGCGAAAGACCGTTAACGGTTCCCGCACCCTGGACCGCCGTCCCCGATCCGGGCTCGGCCGCGGATCGGGGGGCGGGACTCGGGTGGGCCATGCGCCGACATCGCGGTTCCTGTTCCCCGCGCTGCCGACGCACCTGCAGCCGCTCGGCCCACTGAGCGTCACAGGAACGGCGCAGAGAACTGGTCCGCACCGCCCCGTCACTGCCGGCCCCGCCGCCACGCAGGCCCGAGAGGGCTCGCGAAACCGTCAGGCGCATCGGCCGCGGGGAGGGCCGATGTAGAGGTCCGCGCCGCCGCGGGCAACCGCGCCGTGACGCCGCTCCCCGCTCTTGATCCTCGGGATGACCCTGGATTGACCGGCGCGTTGAAGTGACCGGCGGACCTGCTACTTTGGGCCGTATGACGGGGCGTTCCGATCCGACCGATGATGATGCGGACGCCGCCTCTCGCCGCCCGTAGCGGCTGGCGGATGCGCGGGCTCGCTTCGGCGAACTCGTCCGGCGCGTGCGCAGCGAGGGACCGCAGCACGTGACGGTGCGGGCGCAAGAGGAGGTCGTCGTCATCTCCGCCGAGGAGTTCCGCCGCCTGAAGAACGGGGCGACGGGGGCGGCGTTGGTCGCAGCTTTTCAGGCCTCGCCCTATCGCGAGGTGGAGATCGAACCGGAACGTCTGCCGATGCCCGTGCGCGACCCGGTGTTGTGAATTCTTAGGCCGGAGCGCAGCTCCCGGCCGAAAGGTGACGGGCGGCCACAGGAGGATCCTCCTGCGGCCGCCGGCGCATTCGCTTACCGCAGAGAGCCGCAGAAGCGCTGGATGCGGCGGCAGGCCTCCTCCAGGGTCTTGTTGGAGGTGGCGTAGGAGATGCGCAGGTTCGGGCCGAGGCCGAAGGCCGAGCCGTGGACCGCGGCGACGCCCTCGGCCTGCAGCAGCTCGGTGACGAAATCCTCGTCCGAGCCGATGGTCTTGCCCGTCTCGGTGGTCTTGCCGATCAGGTCGGCGCAGGACGGGTAGACGTAGAACGCGCCCTCTGGCGTCGGGCACTTGAGGCCGTTCGACTGGTTCAGCATCGAGACCACGAGGTCGCGCCGCTCCTGGAACGCCGCCTTGAAGCGGGCGAGGTGCTCCTGCGTGCCGTCCAGCGCCGCCACCGCCGCCCATTGCGAGATCGAGGAGGCGCCGGAGGTCTGCTGGCCCTGCACGAAGTCCATCGCCTTGATGAGCGGCTCCGGGCCAGCGGCGTAGCCGATGCGCCAGCCGGTCATGGCGTAGGCCTTCGAGACGCCGTTCATGGTGAGCGTGCGCTCGTAGAGGCCGGGCTCGACCTGGGCCGGGGTGACGAACTCGAAGTCGCCGTAGGTCAGGTGCTCGTACATGTCGTCGGTGAGCACCCAGACCTGCGGATGGCGCATCAGCACGTCGGTGATCTTCTTCATCTCGTCGCGGGTGTAGGCGGCGCCCGAGGGGTTCGACGGCGAGTTGAGGATGATCCACTTGGTCTTCCCCGTGATGACGCGCTCGAGCTCCTCCGGCTGGAGTTTGAAATCGTGCGCCATGTCGGTGTCGGCGAAGACCGGGGTGCCGCCGCACAGGATCACCATCTCCGGGTAGGACACCCAGTAGGGACGCGGGATCACCACCTCGTCGCCGGGGTTCAGCGTGGCCAGCAGCGCGTTGTAGATGACGTGCTTGCCGCCGGTGCCGACGATGGTCTGCGAGACCTTGTAGTCGAGCCCGTTCTCGCGCTTGAACTTCTTGACGATCGCCTCGCGCAGCGGGTTGATGCCGGAGACGGGCGGGTACTTGGTCTCGCCGCGGCGGATCGCGTCGATCGCCGCCTCCTTGATGTGGTCGGGCGTGTCGAAATCCGGCTCGCCGACCGAGAGGCTGATGACGTCGACGCCGGAGGCTTTGAGCTCTCGTGCCTTCTGGGTCATCGCGATGGTCGCGGACGGCTTAACCCGCGAGAGGGCGTCGGCGAGAAAGCCCATGGGAGATCTCCGAAAGGTCTTCGAGTGTCGGGCGGCCCGGACGATGATCCGGGCATCGCGGCCCTCGTAATCATGCGCCGGGGCACGGGCAAGCGCGGCGAGCGAAAGGCGACGTCCCGGTCCCGTTTCTGCGCGGCGGTTTCGCGGGCTCCGGCACCCCCTGCCGCCCGGCCTGCAATTTTTCTCAAGCTGGAACGAAGAGTTTTTCAGGCGTACGCCGGCAAGGTTTTCGGGTATTGTCGCAGACGAGACGTGCAGTTTATTGCAGTGCGACAGCATACTGATGCACTGCAATGATAAGTGCATGCAGAATTCAGGCGGCCCTAAGCGGATGGAATCTGTCCGATCCTGCGGGGCCGGGCAACGATGATCCGGGCGGAAGCGGCGAGAGGCGGACCCTACCGCCCGGCCGGGCCAGGCAAGCGGAGGACGGCGGGACCTATGAAGAAGAACAAGGTCATCACGGCCGAGGAGGCGATCGCCCTCATCCGCGAGAACGATGTCCTGACGACCACGGGTTTCGTCCAGAGCTGCATCCCGGAAGCGTTGCACGCCGCCCTTGAGAAGCGCTTCGTCGAGACCGGCTCGCCCCGCGGCCTCACCCTGATCATGACCGCGGGCGCAGGCGACTCGAAGGGGCTCGGCACCGGCCGGCTGCACCATGACGGGCTGCTCTCGCGGGTCATCGCCGCCAATTTCGGGCGCATGCCGAAGGTGGCGCAGGCCGCCCAGGCCAACCGCATCCGCGGCTACAACCTGCCCCAGGGCGTGATCTCGCAGCTCTACCGCGCCTGCGCCGCCGGCCAGCCGGGCCTGTTCTCGAAGGTGGGCCTGAAGACCTACGTCGATCCGCGCCACGGCGGCGCCAAGGTCAACGAGCTCACGACGGAGGACATCGTCAAGCTCGTCGAGGTCGATGGCGAGGAGTGGCTGTTCTACACCGCCACCAAGATCGACGTGGCCTTCATCCGCGCCACCTCCGCCGACCCGTCGGGCAACCTCTCCTTCGAGAAGGAGGCGCTGACCCTCGACTGCCTCGCCCAGGCCATGGCCGCGCGCAACAACGGCGGCATCGTCATCGCCCAGGTCGAGCGCATCGTCGATGACGGCTACCTGCTGCCGAAGGACGTGCGGGTGCCCGGCATCCTCGTCGACGGCGTCGTGGTCGCCGAGCCCGAGATGCACCGCATGAATTACGGCGTGATGTACGACGCCGCGCTCGCCGGCGAGATCCGCGTCCCCGTCACCGGCATCAAGCGGATGGCGCTCAACGAGCGCAAGATCATCGCCCGGCGCGCCGCCTTCGAACTGCCGCCCAACGGCGTGGTCAACCTCGGCGTCGGCGCGCCCGAGGGCATCTCCTCCGTGGCGAACGAGGAGAAGATCACCCCCTACATCACGCTCACCACGGAGGCCGGCGCGGTCGGCGGCGTCCTGGCCTCGGGGTCGAGCTTCGGCGCCGCGACGAATGCCGACTGCATCATCGACCAGAACCAGATGTTCGACTTCTACGACGGCGGCGGTCTCGACATGACCTGCCTCGGCATGGCCGAGTGCGACGCGGCCGGCAACGTCAACACCTCGAAGTTCGGGGGCAAGCTCAACGGCTGCGGCGGCTTCATCAACATCTCGCAGAACGCCCGCTCGGTCGTCTTCGCCGGCACCTTCACCGCGGGCGGCCTGGAGATCGCCGTCCAGGACGGGCAGGTGAAGATCGTCCAGGAAGGCCGGGCCCGGAAGTTCGTTGCGGAAGTCCAGCAGAACACCTTCTCCGGCCCCTACGCGGTCGAGCGCTCGCAGCCCGTGATCTACGTGACCGAGCGCTGCGTCTTCCAGCTCACCAAGGAGGGGCTCGAACTGATCGAGGTGGCGCCGGGCATCGACATCGAGCGCGACATCCTCGCCCACATGGATTTCACCCCCGTGGTGCGCAATCCGGTGAGCATGGACGCGCGCATCTTCCGCGACGAGCCGATGGATCTGATCTCGGACCTGCTCAACCTGGATCTGAAGTCGCGCGTCAGCCTGGATGCCGAGCGCAACATCCTCTTCATCAACCTGGAGGGCTGGTACTGCCGGGTGAAGAGCGACATGGACGAGCTGCGCATGACCATCGTCGAGGCCTGCCGCAAGGCCGGCCAGCGGGTCAACGCGGTGATCAACCACGACGGCTTCCGGCTCAACGAGAACCTCTACGACGATTACGCCGGGATGATTCAGTATCTCCAGGCGAACTACTACGCGACGACGACCCGCTACGCGACGAGCGCCTTCCTGCGCCTGAAGATGGAGGAGGCCCTGACCAAGCGCGGCGTCGCCCCCCACGTCTTCGAGCGCAAGGAGGAGGCCCAGGCCTTCCTCGGCTCGACCGAGGACAAGAAGGCCCGGAAGATGATCTCGCCGGCGGTGGCTTCGGCGGCGTGAGCCGCCGGGCCGGCTATCGCCGTTCGGGCGGGACGGACCCTGGTTCCGCTCCCGCCTGAAGCGCCCGCGCCCGCCACGCGGTGAGCAGCGCCGCGAGATCGTCGGGATCGAGCCCGAACGTGTCCGAGAGGGCCGCGTTGCGGCCGACCAGCGTGCGGTTCAGGCGGGCGAGCCGCGTGTCGCCCGTGGTCGTATCGTCGAACACTACCATGCGTGTCGACGAACCTGCGACGGTGGCCGTCGTGAAGCCGTCGGCGTCGGACCACGACAGGCGTTTCACCCGCCACCCGTCGCCTATCAAAAGGCCGCCGCCGTCGAGCTGGAGCGAGGTTCCCCGGACGGCGATGAAGAGCAGCAGGGGAGCGCCGCCGAGAAACAGGACGACGCCCGGCCACACCAGGATCTGCATCAGCAGCGGAAGCTGTTCGGCCAGCAGCATCTGAAGTCCGACGCCGCCGAGGGCGGCTGTGCCGGCGCTGAAGAACAGGTGCTTCCTGGCCGCTCCGCGCAGAACCACGGGGCCCGGATAGCATGCGAGCAGTATCTCGGGCGGGCGCCGCTCCGTCTCGAGCAGGTTGGGCCAAAGCTGCCATGCGAAGACCGCCGCGCAGACGCCGAAGAAAATGACACCGCCGGAGCCGATATCGGCTCCGGCGATGATCATCCCGGCACCGATGGCCACGAACGCGAGGCTGACGGTCAGACCGAAGAGTGCGCGGCGTGATGGGCCGGATCGGGTTGGGATGCGCGGGCCCATCTCACTCCACCATCGCGGCCAAGGTTGCGCCCCGACATCGAGCTGATCTGGCGCTCGGCAGGCATTGCGGGCAGTCTTAGGGTGATCGTACGGCGTCTACCACACCTCTTGAGTGCTTATCGACAGATATTGCACGTCATGGATGTTGGAAGAGAGCCCGGCACGGCACAGGCAAAAGATCGGGTGAGCCGCGGAACCGCCGATGCACATGGCCGGTCATCACCCGTCACGCTGCCTTGCCATCCGCCTGCGTCTCTGCTAACGCCCCGCCCATCCCACACGCGGAGCCGGCCTCATGCCTGAATGAGGCGTTTCCGGTGGCCGGCCGATCGGCCGGCTGCTTCCTCCGCGGCGGTATCAACCGGAGAGAACAAAAGTCATGGCCGTCGATTTCTCTATGCGCCAGCTCCTCGAGGCCGGCGCCCATTTCGGGCACCAGTCGCACCGCTGGAACCCGAAGATGCAGCCCTACATCTTCGGCACCCGTAACAACATCCACATCATCGACCTCGCCCAGACGGTGCCGGCGCTGCACGCCGCCCTCCAGGCGGTGAGCGACACGGTCGCCCGCGGCGGCCGCGTGCTGTTCGTCGGCACCAAGCGCCAGGCGGCGGACGCCATCGCCGAGGCCGCCAAGCGGTCGGCCCAGTACTACGTCAACTCCCGCTGGCTCGGCGGCATGCTGACCAACTGGAAGACCATCTCCGGCTCGATCCAGCGCCTGCGCAAGGTGGACGAGACGCTCGAGGGCGGGGCCGTCGGCCTCACCAAGAAGGAGCGCCTCATGCTGACCCGCGAGAAGGAGAAGCTCGAGAAGGCGCTCGGCGGCATCAAGGACATGGGCGGCGTGCCCGACCTCCTGTTCGTGATCGACACCAACAAGGAGCAGCTCGCGATCAAGGAGGCCCAGCGCCTCGGCATCCCGGTCGCCGCCATCGTCGACACGAACTGCAACCCGGACGGCATCTCCTACATCGTCCCGGCCAACGACGACGCCGGCCGCGCCATCGCGCTGTACTGCGACCTGATCGCCCGCGCGGCGATCGAGGGCATCGGCCGCGGCCAGGGCGCGCTCGGCATCGATGTCGGCGCCTCCGAGGAGCCCACCGCCGAGGAGCTGCCGGCCAACGACGACGTCGTGGCCTCGGTGGCCTCCGACGCGATCGCTCCGGCCGACGTCGCGGCGCTCGCCGAGTCGACCGAGCATTTCGAGCAGCTCGCCGCCCCCCGCGGCGCGCCCGACGACCTGACCAAGCTGAACGGCGTCGGCCCGCAGCTCGTGCAGAAGCTCAACGATGCCGGCGTGTGGCACTACTGGCAGATCGCCGCCATGCAGCCCGACGACGTCGCCAAGCTCGACGCCGACCTGAAGCTCAACGGCCGCATCGCCCGCGACGGCTGGATCGAGCAGTCCCGCGCCTTCGTCGAGGCCGCCGCGGCGTAAGTTGCAACGCTCGCCGCCGGGATCTTCGGCCCGGCGGCCCGACCGTCATCTTTCTGCAAAGCCCGGTGCTTTCAACGAGCGCCGGGCTCATTCACTTCAAGACCTGCACTTCAAGACCCGCACTTCAGCCGCAAGAGGATCGCCATGGCCAACATCACCGCCGCACTCGTGAAGGAGCTTCGCGAAAAGACCGGCGCCGGCATGATGGATTGCAAGGGCGCGCTCAACGAGACCGACGGCGACCTCGAGGCCGCGGTGGACTGGCTGCGCAAGAAGGGTCTCGCCAAGGCCGCCAAGAAGGCCGGCCGCGTCGCGGCGGAGGGCCTCGTCGCCGCCGAGTCCGCCGGCCGGCACGCCGCGATCGTCGAGGTGAATTCCGAGACCGACTTCGTCGCCCGCAACGACAGCTTCCAGGCGTTCGCCCGCGAGGCCGCCAAGCTCGCGCTGAACACCGACGGCACCCTCGAAGGCCTCCAGGCCGCGACCTTCCCCGGCTCGTCCGAGACGGTCCAGGAGAAGCTCTCGAACCTCATCGCCACCATCGGCGAGAACATGACCCTGCGCCGCGTCGCCAAGCTCGAAGTCGGCAAGGGCGTGATCGCGTCCTACGTCCACGGCCAGATCAGCGAGGGGCTGGGCAAGATCGGCGTGCTCGTCGCGCTGGAATCCGAGGGCGACGTCGAGTTCCTCTCGACCCTGGGCCGCCAGATCGCCATGCACATCGCCGCGACGAGCCCGGTGGCGCTCGATGCCTCCGGCGTCGATCCGGCCGTGGTCGAGCGCGAGTCGAACATCCTGCGCGAGAAGAACGCCGGCAAGCCGGACCACGTGATGGCCAAGATCGTCGAGAGCGGCCTGAGGAGCTACTACAAGGAGGTCACCCTCCTGGAGCAGCCCTTCGTCCACGACGGCTCCAAGACCATCACCCAGGTGCTCAAGGAGGCCGCGGGCAAGGCCGGCGGCGAGGTCACGATCAAGGGCTTCATCCGCTACGCGCTGGGCGAGGGCATCGAGAAGGACGACGGCCCGGACTTCGCCGCCGAAGTCGCGAGCATGTCGCGCTGAGGCGCGCCGCGCCGAAACGGATGACGGTTCGGCGTCAGGGAGCGCGGCAAAGGACGGGATGAGGGCCGGTCGCGGCGCGCATCATCACCGATCCTCACAGGTCACCCGGCGGGGGGCGGCGGCAGCGATGCCGCCGCCCCTCGACGTTTCGGCCCTCGTGTTGTTAGAAGCCGCGGCGCTATCAGCCCGAGCCGACGAGGATCCGATGCCGGAGACGACGCCCTACCGCCGAGTCCTCGTGAAGCTGTCCGGGGAGGCTCTGGCCGCCCCCGACGGATACTGGCTCCATCCGCCGATGCTGGCGGCGCTCGCCGAGGACATCGCCGCCACGGTCTCCCGCGGGATCCAGATCGCGCTCGTCGTCGGCGGCGGCAACCTGATCCGCGGCGCGCGCATCTCGCAGGCGGGCTGGATCGACCGGGCGACCGGCGACTCGCTCGGCATGATGGCGACCGTGATGAACTCGCTCGCCATCGAGACGGCGCTCAACGCCGCGGGCGTGCAGGCGCGCACCATGTCGGCGGTCTCGATGCCGACGATCTGCGAGACCTATGCCCGCCAGCCGGCGCTGCACCATCTCGACAAGGGCCAGGTGGTGGTGCTCGCGGGCGGCACCGGCAACCCGTACTTCACCACCGACACCGCCGCGGTGCTGCGCGCCGCGGAGCTGCGCTGCGACGCCGTGCTGAAGGCGACCCAGGTGGACGGCGTCTACTCCGCCGACCCGAAGCGCGATCCGGAGGCGGTCCGCTACGATTCGATCACCCACGACGAGGCCATCGCCCGCGATCTCAAGGTGATGGACACCGCCGCCTTCGCGCTCGCCCGCGAGAGCCGGCTCACCATCGTGGTGGGCTCGGTGCACGCGCCGAGCTCGGTCACCGCGATCCTGACGGGCGCCTCGGTCTCGACCCGCGTGGTGCCGTAGGAGGCCTTTCAGCTCCTACCCCATCCCGCCCGATCGCTTCGGCCGCCGTCGCTCCGCTCCTCCCCCTTGTGGGGAGGAGGCAGGAGGTCGGGGTGATTCAGGATGAGGCGGAGCGGTGCCTACTGCACCATCCCCACCCCGAACCCCTGCCGCACGGCGGGGCGAGGGGGGCCTTGCGACATCGCTCGGGCGGAACGATCACCGCGGCGAGACCGCCGCGGCTCGGCATGGCAGCGAAACAGAATCAGCCGCCCTTGTGGGCCTTCTCGCGCTCGATGCCTTCGAGGATGAGCCGCTGGGCCTCCGCCTTGTCGCCCCAGCGCACGACTTTCACCCACTTGCCGGGTTCGAGGTCCTTGTAGTGCTCGAAGAAGTGCTGGATCTGGCTGACGGTGATCTCGGGCAGGTCGGTATAGTTCTCGATCCGGTTGTAGCGCTGGGTCAGCTTGCGCGAGGGCACGGCGATGATCTTCTCGTCCTCGCCGCCGTCGTCCTCCATCACCAGCACGCCGACCGGGCGCACGGAGATGATCGCGCCCGGGATGATGGCGCGGGTGTTGGCCACCAGCACGTCGCAGGGGTCGCCGTCGCCGGAACGGGTATGGGGGATGAAGCCGTAATTCCCCGGATAGAACATCGGCGTGTAGAGGAACCGGTCGACGACGAGGGTGCCGGCATCCTTGTCCATCTCGTACTTGATCGGCTCGCCGCCGAGCGGAACCTCGACGATGACGTTGACGTCCTCCGGCGGGTTCTTGCCGATCGAGATGGCGTTGATGTCCATGGGCCTGAGCTCTCTGAAGGTCCGGCCGTCGGACGCATCGCTTCGTCCGGCGGGTGCATCGTGCGGGCCGGCTCACGATGCCGCACCCATCGAGCGATGTCTTAGATTGTGCGGGCGGGAATTGAAATCGTTCCTCCGGCCAAGTTGCCTCCGGGCCGTCATCCCGCGGCGGAAAACGCTGTTTTGCACCGCACGATTTGGCTCGGCCCCGCGCTCGATCCCTGATCAAGTGAACAGGTAGGCGACCTTCGGCAGGCAGATGCCGGAGACGCGCTCGATCGATTCCGGTCCGGCCACGCCGCCGAGGGACTGGTAGAAGCCGCAGGCGCGGGGATTGTCGGCCAGCGCCCAGACGCCGATGCGGGTGAGCCCGCGGTCGATCAGGTCGTTGCGCACGGCCCGGAACAGGCGGGTGCCGAGCCCGAGGCCCTGGAACTCCGGGGCGATGTAGAGTTCGTCGATCTCGCCGTCGGCCCGCAGGGTGCGGTCCCGCGCCCGGCCGTAGGCGGCGTAGCCCGCGACCTGCTCGCCGAAGGCGATGACGGCCATGCCCCGTCCCCCGCCGATCATGGCGCGCCACGTCTCCGGTCCGCGGCGGGCCAGGAAGCGCTCCAGGGCGACCCCCGGGATGATCCCCTGATAGGCCTCGCGCCACGCGGCATCGAACACCGCCGAGAGGCCGGCCGCGTCCGCGGCGCGGGCGCGGCGCAGGCTCACCGTGTTCGTTGTCATCGCGGGCTCCGATCGCAAGCGGGCACCGCATGATGCTGGCAAAGGGACCGGTTCGGCAACGGCCGGAAACGGCATCCGTATGGTCGAAGCGATGCCGTATCGGCAGGGCCGCGCGGCGCCGGGGCGGCGCGCGAAATCCGCGTCGCGAGGCCGTCGATCGGATTTCGCCCGAAACGGTGCGCGTTGTCGCCCGAATCGCGGGCTGTTAGAGGAACGCTCCGACAGGCCGCGCGCAGCAATCCGTGTTCAATCGCTTCCTTCCCCCCGAGACGCGCTACGCGCGGCGCATGGCCCGCATCGCGAAGTTCGAGCGGCCGATCGACGGCTCCGTCTCCCGGGCGAAAGCCTGGGCGAACATGCTGCTCGTCGATCACGGGATCTTCCGCCTCGCCTATCTCAACCGGCACCGGATCGGCACCGGGCTGGTCTGGCGCTCGGCCCAGCCGACGCCGCACCAGCTCGCATGGTTCAAGCGCCAGGGCGTGCGCACGATCGTGTCGTTGCGCGGCGGGCGCGAGCACGGCTCCTGGCCCCTGCAGCGCGAGGCCTGCGAGCGGCAGGGGCTGACGCTCGTCGAGTTCGTGCTGCGCTCCCGCGAGGCGCCCTCCCGCGAGACCCTGCTCGCGGCCCGCGACTTCTTCGCCGGCCTCGACTATCCGGCGGTGATGCACTGCAAGTCGGGGGCGGACCGGGCGGGGCTCGCCGCCACCCTGTTCCTGATCCTGCACGAGGGCCGGCCGGTGCGCGAGGCCCTGCGCCAGCTCTCGCCGCGCTACGGCCATTTCCGCTTCGCCAAGACCGGGATCCTGGACGCCTTCTTCGCGACCTATCTCCGCGAGGGCGAGGCGCGCGGCCAGAGCTTCCTGGACTGGGTCGAGCACAGCTACGACCCGCAGGAGGTGACGCGGAACTTCCGCGCCGGCTTCTGGTCCGACATCGTCGTCGACCGGCTGCTGCGGCGCGAGTAGGCGCCGCCTTGGCCCTCAGGCTTCCCCGGCTGATCCGGGCCGTCCCGCGACCGTGGATCGCCCGGCGCGACCCCGAAGGGAGCGGCCTGCACGGTCCTCGGATCGCGGTGATCGGCAATTGCCAGGCGAAGGGCGTGGCGGAGGCCGTGCGCATCCTCCTGCCGGGCGCGCGGGTGCGGCTGATCCCGATGAGCACCCTAGGCCGGCGCGCGGGCGGCCTCGACGCCTTCGCGGCCACGCTCGGGGACTGCGACCACGTCTTCTGCCAGCCTTTCCCGGCGGAGTTCTTTCCCGAGGGCGGCTCGGAGGCTCTGCGCGCGCGGCTGCCGCGGATGCGGCTGTTTCCCGCGATCGTCTTCACCGCCTTCCACCCGGACGCGGTCTATGTCGGCGACCTCGCCTCGGTGGCGCGGGTGAAGCTGGTGCCGTCGCCGCTCGGCACCTACCATTCGGCGATCACCCTGTTCGGCTTCCTCCAGGGGCTCCCGCGGGAACGGATCGTCGGGCTGTTCCGCGAGGACGTGTTTTCGCGGCTCGGCTATCTCGACGCCTGGGATCTCGCTGCCGCGGACCTGATCGCGTCGAGCCGGGCGATCGGCTTCGACCTCTCGGGCGAACTGCTGCGCTGGTCGCGGGGCGGCCTGTTCATGCACAACATCAACCATCCGCGCCTCAGCGTCCTCGGTGACATCGCCGCGCGGCTGCTGCGCGAGGCGGGGCTCGCGCCGCGCTCGGTGGCGGTCGAGGCCTACGCGCCGGACGCTCTGCTGGACGACCCGATCTGGCCGGTCTATCCGCCGGTGGCGACCCTCTACGGCGTGGCCGGCTCCACGGTCTTCAAGCGTCGGCAGCGCCGGGGCGCGGCGCCCGAGACGCTGAGCCTCGACGCCTTCGTCGCGGAGAGCCTCGCGATCTATCGCGATCAGCCGCGGGAGAGCCTGACCTGCCACCGGGTCGAGCATTGGCGCGGCCTGCCGGACGTCCGGGCGCTGTTCGAGAGCTGAGGCCTCCCCGTCAGGGGTTTCCAAAGGGCAAGCCCTTTGGCGGGTCTCAGGGCAGAGCCCTGAACCTCATTCCCCCTCCGCCTCGTCCTTCCCGCCACGCTCGGCGAGGCGCGCCAGCGTCGTCATCTCGCGGAACCACGTCCGCACGGGCTTGGCCGGCGTGCCGCCCCAGCGCGAGCCCGGCGGCACGTCGCGGTTGACGTTGGAGGAGCCGGCGATCTGCGAGCCCATGCCGATGCGCAGATGGCCGACGACGCCGACCTGGCCGCCGAGCACCACGTAATCCTCCAGCGTGGTCGAGCCGGAGATGCCGACACCGGAGACGATCACGCAGTGGCGGCCGATCACCACGTTGTGGGCGATCTGGACGAGGTTATCGATCTTGGTGCCCTCGCCGATCACCGTGTCGCGCGAGGCGCCGCGGTCGATGGTGGTGTTGGCGCCGATCTCGACATCGTCCTGGATGATGACGCGGCCGACCTGCGGCACCTTGAGGTGGCCGCCCGGGCCCATGGCGAAGCCGAACCCGTCCTGGCCGATGCGGGCGCCGGGATGGACGATGACGCGGTTGCCGACCAGCGCGTGGGTCAGGGTCGCCCCGGCGCCGACGGAGCAGTCGCGGCCGACCCGCACGTTGGGGCCGATCACGGCGTTGGGGCCGAGCACCGTGCCGGAGCCGATCTCGGCACCGGGGCCGACGACGGCGCCGGGATCGATCCGCACCCCGTCCTCGAGCCGCGCCTGCGGGTGGACATGGGCGCCGGGGGAGACCCCGCTTGCGGCGAACAGCGAGCCCGGCCGCATCGCCTCCTCGTAGAGCCGGGCCAGCAGTCCGGCATAGGCGCGGTAGGGATCGCGGGTGACGAGGGCGATCGTGCCGGACGGGACGCGCGGAGCGAAGCGCGGCGAGACGAGGCAGGCCAGCGCCCGCGTTCCGGTCAGCGCCTCGCCGTAGCGGGCGTTGTCCATGTAGGCGAGCTCGGTCGGCCCCGCGGTTTCGAGGGGGGCGGCCCCGGTCACCGCCCGCGCCGGGTCGGCGCCCTCCGGGAGCGGCACGCCGCAGGCCTCGGCGGCCGCGCCGAGGGTCAGGCCGCCTCTCGGCGCGATGAAGACGGGATCTGACATGAGGTTCGCTGGTGCCGGCAGGGGAGGGGTCCGACCGCCGCTATAGCGTTCTTCGCCGGAAGGAGCACCCGCCCGGGGCGGAACGCGGGGGCGGGGCAACGCAAAAGAGCCGTGGGGGGCCGGGGGGGGGGGGGGGGCGGGGGGGGGCGGGGGGGCGGGGGGGGGGGGGGGGGGGGGGGGGGGGGGGGGGGGGGGGGGGGGGGGGGCGGGGGGGGGGGGGGGGGGGGGGGGGGGGGGGGGGGGGGGGGGGGGG